>DATBYI010000188.1:0-2602 GCA_036513815.1 Solirubrobacteraceae bacterium | reverse complement strand
GCCGAGCGGGATCATCTCTTCGACCGGCGTCGGCGGCCTGACGCTCGGAGGTGGCCTCGGCCACCTCACCCGGGGGTTCGGCTTGACCATCGACAACCTGCTCGAGGCCGAAATGGTGCTCGCGAGCGGCGAGTCGGTCCGCGTCAACGCCAACGAGCATCCCGATCTGTACTGGGCGATCCGGGGCGGTGGCGGCAATTTCGGGATCGTGACGTCGTTCCTGTTCCGGCTGCATCCGGTCGGGACGATCGTGGGCGGCCCCACCTTCTGGCCGGCCGAACGGGGCGCGGAAGTGCTGTCTGCTTACCGCGAGTTCCTGCCGAATGCTCCGCGCGAGCTGGGCGCATTCTTCGCCTTCCACATCGTTCCGCCCGCGCCACCCTTCCCCGAGGCGCTCCACCTGCAGCCCGTCTCCGGCGTCGTGTGGTGCTACGTCGGCTCCGAGGACGACGCCGCCAAGGCGATGGCCCCGCTGCTCGACAACGTGTCTGAGCCGCTGATGCACGGCGTCCAGCCGATGCCGCACGCGATCCTCCAGAGCGCGTTCGACGGCCTCTATCCGGCCGGGGACCAGTGGTACTGGCGGGCTGACTTCGTCAACGAGATCCCCGACGAAGCGGTCGACATCCACGCCCGGTTCGGCACCTCGCTCCCGACTATGCAGTCGACGATGCACATGTATCCGATCGACGGCGCCGCCCACGACGTCGACCCGAGCGAGACGGCATGGGCATATCGCGACGCGACGTACGGTTCGGTCTTCGCCGGTGTCGATCGCGACCCGGGCAACGCCGGCAAGATCCGGGAGTGGAGCATCGGCTACCACGAGGCGCTGCATCCGTACTCGGCCGGCGGGGCGTACGTGAACATGATGATGGACGAGGGGGAGGAGCGGGTCCGGGCCAGCTACGGCGATAACTACGACCGACTGGCGCGCATCAAGCGCGACTACGACCCACACAACCTGTTCCGCGTCAACCAGAACATCCGGCCGGCAGGGGGCTGAGCCGGCCGGCTGTCGCTCGGGCTCGTCCCGCGCCCTAGGATGTGTGGCGCGGGATGAGCTTCGAGCTGCGAGAGACCACGATTCACGGGCATCAGGTCGCCTATCGACTGGCCGGTAGCGGCCCGCCGGTCATCCTGATCCATGGGATCACGGCCTCTTCGCGGGTCTGGGAGGGCGTGGGGGAGCGGCTGGCGCGCCGCCACACCGTGCTTGCCCCTGACCTCCTCGGGCACGGACAGAGCGCGAAGCCCAGGGGTGACTACTCGATGGGCGCCTTCGCCTCGGGCATTCGCGATCTCGCCCTGTCGCTGGATCTCGGACCTGCGACCGTCGTCGGCCACTCGCTGGGAGGCGGCGTCGCGATGCAGTTTTCCTACCAGTTTCCGGCCCAGACTCAACGGCTGGCCCTCGTCTCCAGCGGCGGGCTGGGGCGCGGGGTCCACGGGTTCCTGCGCGCGGCGACGCTGCCGGGTTCCGAACTCGTCATCCCGCTGCTGGCCGGTCGCCAGGTGCTGTCCGCCGGCCGAGCCGTGGGGCGGGTGCTCGGACGAGTCGGCCTGCAGCTGGGTAACGACGCGCTGGAGATGGCCCGAGGTCACGCCTCGCTGGGGGATGCGGAGAGCCGCGCGGCGTTCGTCCAGACGCTGCGCGCGAGTGTTGACGTGACCGGCCAGCGCGTGCAGGCGCTCGACCGGCTCTACCTGGCCGAGGAGCTGCCGGTGCTGATTGTGTGGGGGGCGCGGGATCGAATCATTCCGGTCGGGCATGGCCGGCGCGCCCACGCGCTCGTGCCCGATAGCCGGTTTGAGGTGTTCGAGAGCGCAGGCCACTTCCCGCATCTCGACGAGCCGTCGCGGTTTGTCGACACGCTCGAGGGCTGGATCGCCTCGACCGAGCCGGCGAAGCCCGACGACGCGCGCTTCCGCGCCGCGATCCGGCGCAAAGCCGCCTGAGGCCGATGAGTTCCGGGGCTGATCTCGGTCATTGTCTGGATGGCCGCGGAGCCACCCAGCACGATCACGTTCGCCGTCTGGGGACCGATCGCGCGCGGCGACCTGCCGGGACTGTCTGACCGTATCTGCGCGCTGCTGAGGGGAAGCGGCGCCACGGTGGCGATCTGCGACGTCGCCGGTGTCCCGGTCGACGCGGTCACCGTGGACGCGCTCGCCCGTCTCCAGTTGGTCGCCCGCCGTCAGAACTGCCGCATCCAGCTGTGTCACGCGTCCGCGCCGCTACGCGACCTCGTCGCGTTCATGGGCCTCGAGGAGGTTCTGCCGGCCTAGTCGGGTTGTCGGCGGCGCCTGACGGCGGCGTCTGACGGCGGCGCCTTAGTCTTCGAGCCGGGCCGGCAGCCCGAACAGCGGGAAAAGATGCTCGGTCGAGAGGAAGAACGTGAACTCGACGACCTTCCCGCCGGCGAACTCGAGCACCTGGACCGCCCAGGGGTCATAACCCCTGCCCGACTCGCTCGGCTTGTACTGACCGAAGGCCACCGAGCCGTTCGCCATCTCGATCGGGACCAGGCGCGAGCCGGCGCACCCGATACCGGGGCCGTAGAACCAGGTGAGGATGTCGTCGCGTCCCGACAGCCACATG
>DATBYI010000187.1:0-2432 GCA_036513815.1 Solirubrobacteraceae bacterium | reverse complement strand
GCTCGTCGACGCCGGCTACCGCATCGTCGTGGGAACCGGCGAATCGGGCGCCGGCTGGTCGGTCGCGGCGCGCGAGCAGGGAGATGCGCTGTTCGTCCTCTGCCAGGGTCATCCCGAGTACGGCACGTTGAGCCTGCTGCGCGAGTATCGGCGCGACGTGCGCCGCTCGCTGTTCGGCCGCGGGGCGGTCCCGTATCCTCGTCTCCCCGACGGCTATCTCGGTGAGGAGGCGGTTGAGATCTTGATGGAGTTCGAGCGTCACGCCAATGCCGCGGACATGGATCCGCGCGAGCTGTGGCCCACCTTCCCGTTCGATGAGGTCGCCGCGACGGTGGAGAACACCTGGGCGTCCATCTCGGCCACGCTGTACGCGAACTGGCTCCGGCTGGCGCGGACCGCGGCGCCGTACCGCGCGCGTGACGCGGTGCTTCGCCGAGCCGCCGCGTGAGCGGCTCCGCTCCGCGGCCTGACCGACCGATGCACGACGAGACGCTCGCCATTCATGGCGGCTATACGCCGGACTCGACGCGCGCGGTAGCGGTTCCGATCTACCAGACGGTCGCGCACGACTTCATCGACGCCGATCACGCCGGCGCGATCATGGACCTCGAGGCGCGGGGCTTCCATTACAACCGCATCAACAACCCGACCGTCGACGTGCTCGAGCAGCGGGTCACCGCGCTCGAAGGCGGCGTTGCGTCGGTGGCGGTCAGCTCGGGAGCGACCGCGGTCAGCATGTCGCTGCTGAACCTGCTCACGGCCGGGGACAACTTCGTCTCGGTGCCGATGCTGTACGGCGCCACCTACACGTACTTCGCGCACGTCCTGACGCGGCTCGGGATCGAGGTCCGTTTCTCGGCCGACGATCAGCCCGAGTCGATTGGGGCTCGGATCGACGAGCGAACGAAGGCGGTGTTCTGCGAGACGGTCGGCAACCCGGCCGGCAACGTGATCGACCTCGCCGCTGTGGCCGAGTTGGCTCACGCCCAGGGCGTTCCCGTGATCGCCGACAACACGGTGGCGACGCCGATGCTGCTGAAGCCATTCCGTCACGGCGCCGACGTGGTGATCCACTCGCTGACGAAGTTCATCGGCGGTCACGGCACGACGCTCGGCGGCATCATCATCGACGGTGGCACGTTTCCGTGGGCCGATCACCCAGAGCGCTTCGAGCTCATGATCGAGCCGGAGCCCGCGTTTCACGGGGTGCGGTACGCCATCGACTTTCCTGAGACCGCCTACGCGACGCGTTGCCGGACGGTCGGCCTGCGCAATACGGGTGCCGCGCTGTCCCCATTCAACGCCTTCCAGCTCCTGCAGGGGCTCGAGACGCTGGCCGTACGCCTGCCGCGCCACGAGTCCAATACCTACGCGGTCGCCGAGTTTCTGGCGGCGGATCCGCGGGTGACCTCGGTCAGCTTCGTCGGGTTCCCCGACAACCCTTACCACGAGCTCGCAAAGCGTTATCTGGGCGGGCATGCGCCGTCGATCATGACCTTCACGGTGCGCGGCGGCCGCGACGCCGGCATCGCGATGTTCAACAGCGTGAAGCTGTTCAAGCGCCTGCTCAACATGGGCGACGCGAAGTCGCTCATCACCCATCCGGCGTCGACCACCCACCGCCAGCTCACCCCCGACGACCTGAAGCTCGCGGGCATCACGCCCGACATGGTGCGTCTGTCCGTTGGCCTCGAGCACCCAGACGACCTGATCGCGGATCTCGACCAGGCGCTCGCCGTCGCGGCCAGCTGATCTCAGTACGTCGTTCGGTCGGCCAGGACGGCGGCCGGGCGGCTAGGCCGCGAGCCGCTCGCTGACGACGACGTCGTCCAGGATGTCCGACACGCAGGCGCCGAGATCCTCAAACGCGCGGATGCGGCTGCGAGGCGACGGGATGTACGCCGTGAAGTGACGGATGCCCTCGGTCAGGACCCCAAACATCGAAATGCGCGTCTGCGGCCGACCCTCGAGATCGATCGGGTGTGAGTCGTGGGTCAGATCGACGCTGCCGACGGCCACCTCGCCGTAGCGGAATTGGCTCACACGGCCCTGCTTGTAGAGCTGCGTCAGCAGTTCGGACGCGGAGCCCGCGATCCGTGGCTCCTCCAGGTGGCCCCGGATGATGACGTCGACATCCTCCGCGTACTGGCGCTCGAAGGTGGTTGAAGAGATGCGAGTCCGCGCGACCGCCGGATCCAGATCGGCAACGGTCCGGCCGCGAGACGGCGCGGGGCCGTAAGGCATCCGCACGACACCGGCGTCCATCAGAGCGAGGAACTGTCGGTTGCGGAGCGCGGGTGGCCCGGCGACTAGGCGATGGATCCGGCTGCAGATGTCGGCGTTGAAGTCGAGATAGGAGTCGAGCGACAACCCGCCCTGCTCGACGACCGAACGCATCCTATCCCGATAGATCCGGATGACCTGACCGGCAG
>DATBYI010000186.1:0-7960 GCA_036513815.1 Solirubrobacteraceae bacterium | reverse complement strand
TCGCTGGCTTTGAACGAGAACGCCTCGCCCGACGTGCGGCGCGACTTCGAGACGTACTTCAACCACCTCGTGCCCGAGGACGCTCGCTACTGGACGCACACGCTCGAGGGCCCCGACGACATGCCCGCGCACATCAAGGCGGCGCTCCTCGGCCCGTCGCTGACGCTGCCCGTGAAGGAGGGCAGGCTCGCCCTGGGCACCTGGCAGGGGATCTATCTGTGTGAGCACCGCGACCGCGGCGGGTCACGGTCGGTGGTGGCGACGCTGCACGGCGCGGACCCGTCCTGGTTGGCCTAAGGGCGCTTATCGGATGGTCGGCGGCGCCTGACGGCGGCGCCTTCGCCGTTAGCGGCCCTTCCACACCGGGTCGTGCCAGGTGCCGGCGGGTGCCGGCGGGTCGACCTGCATAACTCGACAAACCGGACGCAATCGGATGGGCGTGACGAGTTAGGCAGCCGGGGCGTGCGTAAGTCGTCACGACCGAGAGGGATGGCGTCGACTGTCGTGTTTTGCAGGTTCCGGCCGGCTTCTAGCGGCCCTTCCACACCGGGTCGCGCCGCTCGGCGAACGCGGTGGCGCCCTCGCGCGCGTCCTCGGACTCGAACACCGGATCGATGATCTCGCGCTGGCGCGCGAAGAACTCGCGGTCGGGCCAATCGGGCGACACGGTCATGATCCGCTTGGTGGCGGCGAGGGCCAGCGGGCCGTTCGCGGCGATCGTCTCGGCCAGCTCGACGGCGGCTCCGAGCGCTTCTCCGGGTTCCGTGACGCGGTTGACGAGACCGAGGGCATGGGCCCGCTCCGCGTCGATCGGGTCGCCGGTCAGGGCGAGCTCCATCGCCACGTTGCGCGGCATCGTGCGCGGGAGACGGAGCAGCGCGCCGCCGGCGGCGACGAGCGAGCGTTTCACCTCGGGGATGCCGAGGCGCGCTCCGCGGGCGGCCACGATCAGGTCGCACGCGAGCGCCACCTCGAGTCCGCCGGCGACCGCGAATCCCTCGATCGCCGCGATCAGCGGCTTGTCGGCCGCGCGTTCGACGATGCCCGCGAACCCGCGTCCGGGTATCGAGGGACGTTCGCCGTCGCGGAACGCCTTGAGATCCATGCCCGAGCAGAAGCCCTTGCCGGCGCCGGTGAGAACGCCGACCGTCAGCTCGGCGTCACCGTCGAGCTCATCCAGCCCGGCGGCGATGCCCTGCGCCACCGCGGCGTTGACCGCGTTGCGTTGGTCCGGGCGGTTGAGCGTGATGATCAGGATGCGACCGCGACGCTCGATGAGGACAGCGGCGTCGTCAGTGGGACCGGCGTTCACGCCGCAAACAATCTCAGGTCCGGCTCGCGCTCGCCCCGCAGGACGGCCAGGTCCACCTCGACGCAGTCGATCCCACGCGCCGTCGCCAGCACACGCGCCTGCGGCTTGATCACCTGTGCGGCCAGGATCCCGCGGCACGAGGTGAAGGCGGGATCGAGCCGGATCCGCTCCAGATATCGGGTGAGCTGCTCGACGGCCTCGATCCCGGCCACCCGTTTGATCTCCACCGCCACCCACCCGTCCTCCGCGTCGCGGCACATCAGGTCGACCGGCCCGATGTCGGTCGGCCATTCGCGGCGAACGAGCCGCAGCCCGTCGCCGCACCACGCCGGCCGCTCGGCCAGCAGCTCCTGCAGGTGCGCCTCGACGCCGTCCTTGGCCAGCGCGGCGTCCTCATCCGGCGGCCCCATGTCGTGGGTCACGTCGGAGAGGACCTCGGCGATATCGATCTCGAGCCGGTCGCCGTCTGACTGCGCGCGCTTACGAACGACGATCCGGTCGGGCTCCTCCTCGATCACCGTCGGCGGCGTCATCCAATTGAGCGGCTTGTAGCCACCGGCGTCGGCGTGGATGAGTACCGAACCATCGGCCTTGACGATGATCAGGCGGAGCGCCTCGGGCAGCAGGGCGTTCAGGCGTCCGCGGTAACGGACCTCGCAGCGGGCGACGATCAGGCGCACCAGCTCACACTATGCATTGGGCCGGACGCTCGTCGTCACCTCGACGGCACGCTCGATCGTGGCCGAGAACCATCCCGTCCCTATGATCCGTGGCACGTGCGCCACCAGCTGAGACCCCTCTTCGACCGCGTCGTCATCAAGGAGCTCGACCCCGATCGGATCCGCCGCTCGGGGCTGATCGTGCCGCCGGGATCCGAGGAGCCCCCGCCCCAGCACGGGATCGTGCTCGCGATCGGCCCCGGTCTCGACTGGTGGGATCACGTGGGAATCGCGATGCCGGTCCGTCCGGGCGATCACGTCGTGTTCCCGGCCTCGGCCGGCGTGTGGATCGAGGTCGAGGAGGAGCGCCTGCTCGTCTGCCGGGTCGGCGAGCTGCTCGGTGTGCTCGAGTCGGTCGAGAACTGTCCCGGCTGTGGCGGCCGCCCACTCGCCGTCGGCGAGTCGTGCGCCGTGTGCGGGCGCGAAGGCTCGATCGCGTAGAGCCGGCTACGCGGCGGTGCGCTCGGACAGCGACCGCGGCTGGGCGGCCTGGACCTGCGCGAGCAGGTCCCTGACCTCTTGGTTCTCGCCCAGCGCCAGCGCTCGCTCGCACGCCTCGACGCACTCGGTCAGACGGTCGGTGCGCGCGAGCGCGTGCGCGTAGCTCGACCACGCGCTCTGTGAGTCCGGATCGAGGCGGGTCGCCGCCTCGGCCGCCGACACCTCGGCACCGACGTCGCCCGCCAGGTGGTAGGCGAGCGCCAGCGACAGGAGCCCTTCGACCGTCGGGCCGGTGAGCCTGGCCTGCTCGAGCGCGGCGATCGCGCCCTCGCGATCCATCAGGCGCAGGCGCAGGCGGCCCAGCCGCTCCCAGGCCGAAGCGTCGTTGGGGGCGCGTTTGGCGGCGCGTTCGGCCGCCTCCGCGGCGAGGTCGACCGCGCCCATGTCCTCGTAGATGCGGGCCGCGAACCGCTCGGGGGTGGGCCGATCGGTTTCCGCTCGCGCCCAATCGCGCACCGCGCGCGCAGCCGCCGGGAGGTTCCCGGCCTGCCAGAACGCGGTGGTGAGCAGCCGGAGCACCACCGGATTGTTCGGCTCCGCGTCACGCGCGTAGACGAGCCGCTGCGCGGCCAGCTCGGCGTTGCCCTCGGCGAGGGCGTGCTGCGCGGCGGTCATGAAGCGCTGGACGCGGTCGGCGGCGGGGTCGGGCTTGGAGAAGTCGACGAACTGGAGCGAGCCGGCCGGGACCGTGCGGACGCCGACCGCGAACCGAACTCGTGCCCATTGCTGCACGTCCTCGTCGTCGCCCGAGAAGTAGATGCCGGTCACGGTGCCGACGCCCCACTCGGGGTATGACGTGCAGCGGGCGTAGCGGTGGACGACCGAGTGGTCGGGCACCCGGGAGCCGAACGGGTCGTGCTTGGCGCGCTCCGCCGCGGCGGAGCGCGCGCGCTGCTCGGCCTCGTAGGCGCGGCGCCCGGCCTCTTCCCGGGCCTTGCGCGTGGCGGCAGCCGACACCTTCACCGCGTTGCGAGTGACCCGCCCGCCTCGGGAGGTCTCGGCCAGCTGCTCGAGCTGGTCGGCCGCCTCGTTGATCGCCTGAAGGTGGCGCTGATGCTCGTGCTGGCGCCCGGGTGGCGCGATGTCCGGATGCCACCGCTTGGCCATCCGGCGCCGCGCGAGCTGGACCGTGCGTTGGTCGAACGGGGGTTCGAGTTCTAGGAGGAGGAGGGCCTGTTCGACGTCGAGGATGCGGGGCATGACATATCTAAGTTAGCGACGCTGCCAAGGTCTTCGCGTCGCGATGTGGTGATCGCACAATCGCGCGAGCCGTGCAAGTCGGTACTCGCACCGGGTATCTAACAACTTAGCTTCAATTAGAGTCAACTAGATTCAACGTGCGTAGGATGCGCGCGTGGCGAGCACTCGAGGCAGACGGCGGCGCGGCGGGCTGGCGGCCGTGGCCTGGCTCGGGGCGCTCTTCGCCGCCGGACTCGGCGTCGCCATGCTCGCCCTCCTCACGAGCGTGTTCAGTGACCAGGGCGACGAATGCGGAGCCCCCGCCGGGTCCTCGCCGGGAGCAGGTCCGGGCGCGGGGATCGTGCTCGGGCCGCCCGGCACGGGACAGCTCGTCGGCGCGACCGAGTACGGCGGCCCGGGTGATCCGAGCAGCGGCGTGACAGGTTCGTCGGGGGCGAACCTGCTCGACTTCCCCGACAGTTACGCCGAGCTCGGCGGCGATACGTTCGCGACCGCGACGGCGATGGGCGGCCTCCCGTACCTGACGCCGCTGCGCATCACGTCGGGCGCCCACTCGGCGATCGCCTACAAGCGCGACATCGGGCTAGGTGGCGGGCCGATCGACGGCCTGCCCCGCGTCCTCGACCTGTGGTGGGAGCTCGCCGGGCGCCTCGGGATCCCTTACGAGGACGGGTTGTGGTCGGGCCCGGTACGAATCGAACGCCCGCCGCCGGCGGGCGCCGGCAACCTGCTCGGGCAGAGCGCCGCCGGCCCCGGCGATCCGAACTCACTGATCCCGCCGTCGGGCGCCGCGCAGGATCCCGGTCTTTGCGCCCCCGCGGCTCCCACCGGCGTCCCGGTCACGAGCGGCGAGCGCGCCCAGCTCCTCGGGAACGGGCTGGCCGCGGCGCCGGCCGGGGCGCCCGTCGCCGTCCAGCAGATCATCGCGGCCGGCAATCAGATCGTCGGCAAGCCGTACCTGTACGGCGGCGGGCATGGGCTTCCGCTCTCGGAGATCGCGCCGGCATACGACTGCTCGAGCAGCGTCGAGCACCTGCTCTACGGCGCGGGATTGCTGCCGGTTGACTACGACGCCGCGTCGGGGACGCTCGAGTCGTTCGGGCTGCCCGGACCGGGCCGTTGGGTCACGCTGTACGCCAACGCCGACCACGTGTTCATCTACGTGGCCGGGCTGCGCTGGGATACGCACAACGCCGCAGGCCCGGGCGACGGCAGCGCTGGGATCGGCTGGCACCCGTTGATCCGAAGCTCGGCCGGGTTCGTGGCGCGTCATCCGGCGGGTCTGTGAACGTGCGACGCGCCGCCGCGACGGCGCTGTGCGCGCTCGTCTGCGCGGGCTGTGGCGCCACTCTGCACCGCAAGTCGTCGTCCGTGCGGCCCTCCGCTCTCGCCACGGCCGAGGCCACCCACGAGTATCCGTCGCCGCCACCGCCCCGCGAGAGGACGAGGAGCGCCGCGACCGGCCCGCTGCAGGCCATCCATGCCTTCGCCACCGCCTACATCAACTGGGACGCCCAGACCGTCGCGGCCGACATGCGCCTGCTTGCCGCCGCATCGGTCGGGCAGGCCCGCTCGGCCATGCAGCTGGCCGCCACCGGGACGGCCGGCGACTACGAGCTCGAGCGCGGCGGCATCGCCAACCACGGCACGGTCGAAGCGGTGGCGCCGCTGCCCCGCCACCGCAACCAGTACGTCGTGGTCACGCTCGAGTCGACCACGGCGACCAACACCACCGCCTATGAGGGCCTGCTCCCGGCCTGGCACGTAGCCCTCGCCACCGTGACCGAGCCGGCCCCCGGCGAGTGGGTGCTGAGCGGGTGGCAGCCCGAAAGCTAAGGCACGACCCGTCAGGCGCCGAACTAAGGCGCCGCCGTCAGGCGCCGCCGACAATTCCGATTCCGAGTTCCGTTATACGGGCTGCCCGTTGGCGGTCAGCGTCACCTCGACGTTCCCGCGCGTCGCGTTCGAGTACGGGCAGATCTCATGCGCGGCCGCCACGATCTTCTTGGCCTCCTCGGCGTCCTCCACCTGCGGGAGGGTCACGTCGAGCTCGACGGCGACCGTGTAGCCGCGGTCCTCCGTCGTGACCAGGCTGACCTTGCTGTCGATCGAGGCATCGCCGACCTCCTTGTGCTCGCGCCGGGCCGCAACGTTGAGCGCGCCCTCGAAGCACGCCGCATAGCCCACGGCGAACAGCTGCTCGGGATTGGTGCCGCCGCCCTCGCCCGGCGGGCGCAGCTGCACGTCGAGCTCGCCGTCGGTGCTGCGACCGTGGCCCTGTTCACGTCCGCCGGTCACCGTTGCCTCTGCCGTGTAGACAACCTTCGCCATTGCTCTTGCTCCTCGTTTCGGTTGAGGACGCAAGCCTACCTTCGCGTCAGTGCGCGGCGATGTTCAGCACCACGGCGGTGACGAAGCAGAGCACGGCCGCGACCCGGATGAGCGTGCCGGCGCGGTCACCGGGACGCCCGGTCACCATCCCGACGATCGCCACCGTCATGAGGATCACCGCGACTAGCGCGAACCCTGCGGCGACGGCGCGCACGGCCGCCCTCCTATCCTCTCCACAGGCATGTCGACCCAATACATCTTCACGACCTACAAGTTGCTGCGCCGCTACCCGCCCGACCGGGAGGTGTTGAGCGACATCTCGTTGTCGTTCATGCCGGGGGCCAAGATCGGCGTCATCGGCTACAACGGCGCCGGCAAGTCGACGCTCCTGCGGATCATGGCGGGGATCGACACCGAGTTCGACGGCCACGCGCAGCTCGCTCCGGCCGCCACCGTCGGCATGCTCGCGCAGGAGCCGCACCTCGACCCGGCCAAGAACGTCCGCGAGAACATCGAGGAGGGCGTGGCCGAGACCAAGGCCCTGCTCGACCGCTTCAACGAGCTGTCGATGAACTACTCCGACGAGACCGCGGACGAGTTCTCGCGCGTGCAGGAGCAGATCGACGCGGTCGACGCCTGGAACCTTGACACCACGCTCGAGATCGCCATGGACGCGCTGCGCACGCCGCCCGGAGACGCCGACGTCACCACCCTCTCCGGCGGGGAGAAGCGACGTGTGGCGCTCGCGCGGCTGCTCCTCGGCCAGCCCGACCTCCTCCTCCTCGACGAGCCGACCAACCACCTCGACGCCGAGTCGGTGGCCTGGCTTGAGCTCCACCTCCGCGACTACAAGGGCACCGTCGTCGCGATCACCCACGATCGCTACTTCCTCGACAACGTCGCCGGCTGGATCCTCGAGCTCGACCGTGGACGCGGGATCCCCTACCAGGGCAACTACTCCGGGTGGTTGGAGCAGAAACGAGCTCGCCTCCAGCAGGAATCCAAGCAGGAGAACGCCCGCCAGAAGACCATCGAGCAGGAGCTCGAGTGGGTCCGGCTGAACGCGAGCGCCCGGCGCAACAAGCCGAAGGCCCGCCTGAACGCCTACGAGGCCCTCCTGGCTCAGGACCGCAACGTCAAGCTCGACCAGGTCCAGATCCACATCCCGGCCGGTCCCCGGCTCGGTGGCGTGGTCGTGGAGGCCGAGGGGCTGCGCAAGTCCTACGGCGATCATCTCCTGATCGACGATCTCAGCTTCAGCCTGCCGCCCGGCGGCATCGTCGGGGTGATCGGCCCGAACGGCGCCGGCAAGACGACGCTGCTGCGGATGATCACCGGGCAGGAGAAGCCAGACGCCGGCACGCTCCGGCTCGGCGAGACGGTCGAGCTCGCCTATGTCGACCAGTCGCGTGACGCGCTCGACCCCGACAAGACGGTCTGGCAGGAAGTCTCGGGCGGCGAGGACCAGATCAAGCTGGGCGACCGTGCGGTCAACAGCCGGGCGTACACCGCGGGCTTCAACTTCAAGGGATCCGATCAGCAGAAGAAGGTCGCGAAGCTCTCGGGCGGCGAGCGGAATCGACTGCATCTGGCGAAGCTGCTGAGGAGCGGCGGCAACCTGCTCCTGCTCGACGAGCCGACCAACGACCTCGACGTCGACACCCTCCGCGCACTCGAGGAGGCGCTCCTCGCGTTCGCCGGCTGTGCCGTCGTCGTCTCGCACGATCGCTGGTTCCTGGACCGGATCGCCACCCATGTGCTCGCGTTCGAGGGGGACTCTCAGGTCCGCTGGTTCGAGGGCAACTTCGAGGCCTACGAGTCGTTCCGGCACGAGCAGCTCGGGGCCGAGGCCGACCGGCCGCACCGCATCACCTATAAGAAGCTCGTCCGCGGCTGA
>DATBYI010000185.1:0-3182 GCA_036513815.1 Solirubrobacteraceae bacterium | reverse complement strand
CGCGAGGGGGAGCTGCGCTCGCTCAAGCTGGCGACCGAGCTGGGCCGGACGGTCGATCAATCGACGACGCGGACGGCGCTCCTGGCGCACGCGGTGCCGGAGGGATACACGGCCGACACGTGGATGGACGAGGTGGAGGCGATGATTCCGCAGGCCGCCGAATACGCCAGCGCACTCGACATCTTCGTCGAGTCGATCGCCTTCGGCCTCGAGCAGCTCGACCGCATGGGCACCCTCGCGAGCCGCCACAACCTCGCCCTCCGCGCCCACGTCGAGCAGTTCTCGACCATGCGATCCGTCCCCGTCGCGCTGAAGCACCACGCCCGCTCGCTCGACCACCTGTCGGCCATCCACCCGGACGACATCGGCCCGCTAGGACGGTCGGACACGGCCGCGGTCCTGCTCCCGGGCGCCGAGTTCATGGGCAACGAGGCGACCGCGCCGGCCAGGGAGCTGATCGACGCCGGCGCGATCGTCGTGCTCGCCACCGACGGCAACCCCGGCACCTCGCCGATCTTCTCGCTCCCGCTCATCATCGGGCTGGGCGTGCGCCGGTACGGGCTGAGCGCCAAAGAGGCGCTGCTGGCAACAACGCTCAACGCGGCCTACGTCCTCGGACTGGCCCAGCACACCGGCTCAATCGAAAAAGGAAAACGAGCCGACCTCGTCCTGCTCGACTCCCCCAGCGAGCACGTCGCCTACCGTCTGGGACGCGACCCGGTGGCGGCGACTTTCGTCGCCGGCGAGCCGGCTTACGTGCGCCCGGATGCGGCGTGGCGGATCATGAAGGGGTGAGCTTCGGATCCGACGACGCCGAGCAATCGTTTCCGCTCGGCGCCACCGTCACCCTCGAGCAGCTTGATCGTGACCCGCACCCGGTCCTCGCCGCCCTGCGCCAGAGCGAGCCCGTGTCCTGGCTGCCGGGCCTGAACGGCTGGCTCGTCACGCGCTACGACCTCGCTCTCGCCGTGATGCGCGATTCGACCACGTTCACAGTGGACGATCCGCGGTTCTCGACGGCGCAGGTCGTCGGACCGAGCATGCTGAGCCTCGACGGCGACGCCCACGACCGCCACCGTGAGGCCTTCGCGCCGCCCTTCCGGCCGCGCGCAGTTCGCGAGCGCTTCGCGGAGGCGACGGGCGACGAATCCAACCGCCTCATCGACGGGTTCATAGGCAGCGGCAGCGCCGAGCTCAGGCGCGCGTTCGCCGGGCCGCTGGCCGCGTCGATCATGGCTCGCGCGCTCGGACTCGAGCAGGACGAGGTCGGCACGATGCTTGGCTGGTACGACGCGATCGTCGCCGCCGTCACCGAGGTGACCGAGGGCCACGAGGTGCCCAGACGCGGCAGCGAGGCATTTGACGCCCTCCGGGACCGGCTCGAGATGGTGATCGCCAGAGGGCCCGAGGCGTCCCTGCTCGGCGCCGTCGCCGCGCACGAGGACCTCACCACCGAGCAGATCGTCTCCAACGCCGCCGTGCTCCTGTTCGGCGGGATCGAGACGACCGAGGGGATGATCGCGAACGCCCTGCTCGACCTGCTCGAGCATCCCGAGCTGCTGGCCTGGATCGGGCACGACCGCACGCGCCTCGAGGCGTCACTCGAAGAGTCGCTCCGGCTCGAGCCGGCCGCCGCGGTGATCGACCGCTACGCCACCGCCGACACCGAGCTCAGGGATGCCCGCATCCGGCACGGCGAACTCGTTCGCGTATCGATCAGCGCCGCGAACCGGGATCCCGCCGTGTTTCCCGACCCCAACCGCTTCGATCCGGGACGCCTGACGCGCACCGCGACGGGCCGCCGCCACCTCACCTTCGCCCACGGCCCGCACGTGTGCCTGGGGGTGCATCTCGCCCGGCTCGAGGCCCGCACGGCGCTCGAGACGATCCTGGCAAGACTGCCGGGCCTGCGGACCGATCCGAACCGCCCATCCCACGTCCGCGGACTCGTCTTCCGCAAGCCGGCCACCCTGCACGTCGTGTGGGGATGACGCGCCGCGCGTCGGCGTTCTCTGAAATAGTGCCCACCGGGTGCGTCGGATCACGACAGTCTTAGCGGTGGCGGTGCTCGCGGCTGCCGCGATCACGCTCGGGCCGACCGCGGGGGCACGCGCGGCCACGACCATCCCGCCGACGACCACCCCGCCGACGACCATCCGGGTCTCAAGCACGCCAGTCGGGCGCCCGATCGCGCCGGGCTTCGTCGGCCTCTCGATCGAGTTTCCCGCCATGCGCTCCTACACCGGTCTGGATCCGTCCGCGATCAATCCCGTGTTCGTCCAGCTGGTCAAGAACCTGGCGCCTGGGGCGGCGCCGGTGGTCCGGATCGGCGGCAACAGCACCGACGCCACCTGGATCCCGGCCCGAGGCGTCCATCCGACCCCGGGGATCCACAGCACGATCACGCCCCGTTTTCTGGCCCTCGTCAAGAACTTTGCGCAGGAGTCCGGCGCTCGGATGATCATGGGCGTGAACCTCAAGCTGAACAGTGCCAACGAAATCGCCGCTGAGGCGCACGCCTACCTCACGGGCATCGGCGCGCAGCACATCGAGGCGCTCGAGATCGGTAACGAGCCCGAGCTCTACAGGGTCAATCCGTGGTACACGACCCCGGCCGGCACGGGCGTCTTCTCGCGCGGGCGCGGCTGGAACTTCAAGCTCTACGCGCGCCAGATGACCAAGTTCGCGGCCGTGCTCAAGGGCGATCCGCTGGCCGGACCCGCGACGGGCAATTCGGCGTGGCTGACCAAGATTCCGAAGGTATTCAGCGCCGAGCCGGGGCTGAAGGTGGTCACGTACCACCGCTATCCGCTGATTCGCTGCGGGACCGTGCCGGGCGAGACGAACTATCCGTCGATCCCCAACCTGCTCTCGCTCACGGCTTCTCGCGGGCTCCTGACCGGCGCCGGCCCGGAAATCGCCTATGCGCACAGCCACGGCGCGACCTTCCGTTTGGATGAGCTCAACACGGTCGCCTGCAAGGGGTTCCCAGGGGTCAGCGACACGTTCGCCTCGGCCCTGTGGGTGCTCGACACGCTGTTCTCGGTCGCCCGATCCGGCGTCGACGGCGTCAACATCCACACCCTGCCGGAGGCGTTCTACAAGCTGTTCGGCTTCACGGACACGGACGGCCACTGGACCGCGTCGGTCAAGCCGGAGTACTACGGGCTGCTGATGTTCGG
>DATBYI010000184.1:0-18691 GCA_036513815.1 Solirubrobacteraceae bacterium | reverse complement strand
TGTAGATCGAACGTCTCGATCGCGTTCGCGAGCGTGGGCGAGTCGTAGCGCGCGAGCGACTGGACCAGATCCTCCATCGCTGGAGCCTATGCCATCCCGGGGCAACCGCCGACCGAGGCGTCCCCGCGACGGGCTAGCATGGCGCGCGATGCCGAGTCCCGGTCTCCGCCGAGGACTCGTCACCGTGGCGGGCCTGCTACTTGCGATAGGGGTCGCGGTGGTGGTCCTCGTGCTCGTTCATTCTTCCGGAACAAGCCGCCCGCACCGCCAGACCGTGGCGCCGGCTGCGCCGCCGACACCCACGACGACGACGTCTCCGGCGCCCGCGCCGAAGCCGCGACCGGCTCCCACGGACGATCCCTGGCCCTTCTACGGCTACAACCTCGCGCGCACCCGGTTCTTCCCGGGCGGGGCGAAGCTGGATCCGCCGCTGCACGTGGGGTGGAGGTTCCACGACGGCGCGCTGCTCGAGTTCCCGCCGGTGATCTACGACAACACCCTGTACTTCGAGGACGCGAACGGCTGGGCCAGCGCGCTGAGCAGCGCCAACGGCCAGCTGATCTGGCATCGGAGGATCGGCACCCTCGCCGCGGCCTCGCCGGCGCTCGACATCCAGCACAAGCTCGTCTTCTTCACGTTGCTATCGAGAAGCGCCGGCGCCAAGTCGCCGGGCAACGGCGCGGTCGTGGCGGTGTCGATGAAGACGGGACAGATCGCGTGGTCGCACCCGCTGCCCGCGGGCAGCGAGTCCTCACCGCTGGTCCACGGCCTCAGCGTTTTCTTCGGCGATCAGCACGGCACTGTGTACTCGTTCCGGACCTACGATGGCCACCTCAACTGGACCTTCCAGGCCAGCGGCGGCGTCAAGGGCGGGGTCGCCCTCGCCCACAACACGATCTACTTCGGCGACTACGGCGCGCACGTGTACGCGGTCAACGCGGCGAACGGTCGGGAGATCTGGTCGGCCGGGGGCGGCGACACCTTCTACTCGACGCCTGCGGTCGCCTTCGGGCGGGTGTATATCGGCAGCACGAGTGGTGCCGTGTACGCGTTCTGGGCAAACTCGGGGGCGACGGCGTGGAGCGCGTCGACGGGCGCCTACGTGTACGCATCACCGGCCGTGGCGAACGTCCCCGGCCTGGGCCCGACCGTTTACATCGGCTCCTACGACGGTCACCTCTACGCCTTCAACGCCAACGACGGCCGCGTTCGCTGGAGCCACGCGGCCGGAGGGCGGATCGACGGCTCGGCCGCGGTGGTGGGCAACGTCGTCTACTACTCCGACCTCGGCTCCAACACGAGCACGGGCCTCGATTTGCGTACGGGCCGGCCGGTGTTCTCCTACCCGGACGGCGAGTTCACCCCCGTGATCACCGACGGCAAGGTCGTGTTCCTGATCGGCTACTCGACGATCTACCAGATGGTCCCGGCGCACTGACGCCCTCGCCTCGCCCGGTCAGACCGCATCAGCTCCGTCCGGCATCGCACCGATGAGGCCGACGCACCGCGCCGCAGCCTCCATCGCGAGCTCAGGACCTCCGACGAGGTAGCCGGCCGCCAAGGCGTCGCCGGCGCCGGTCACGTCGAGTACCTGCTGGGCCCGGGCGGGATAGAAGCCCTCGGGGAACCTCGCGCCGCGGGCGCCGAGCTTGATCACCCAGTCGGCGTCGAAGCCGGGCACCGCGGCGCGCTCGGCCTCGGTGGCGAACACGAGACCGGGGCTTAACTCCTCGAGGCGCGCGGCGAACCGCTCGGCACCGACGATCGCGATGTCATGGGCCGAGGCCAGATCGATGGTCACCCGGCGAGCGTGCCGCGCGGCTTCGATCGCGGCCTCGGCCATCGGCTCGCGAAGCAGGCAATAGCCGGATACGTGCAGCACGTCACACGGCCGCACCCAGGACGGATCGAGGTCCCCTCGGTCGAGTAGCGCCGCGACCCCTCGGTCCGAGGCCATCGTGCGCTGACCCCCTGCCTCGCGGAATGACACGACCACCCCGCCCCGGCCATCCGTCGCCGGTCCGTAGATCGCGACGCCGTGACGCGCGAGCTCGGTGATGGCGAGCTGGGCCGCCAGGTCGGTCCCGCGCTTACAGATCAGGCGGCTACTCGCTCCCAGGGCGCTCGCCCAGGCGGCCACGTTGGCGGCCTGACCGCCGGCCGAGAAGCGGATCGTGGCCGGTGTATCGGCGTCCGACGCGAGCGGCGCGTCGGGCAGGACGACGACGTCGAGGATCAGGTCGCCGATCGTGCAGATCGACTGCGGCCGGATGCTCTCGGCCGGTTCGGTAGGTTGCGTCGGTGAGTTCCCCACAGCGCCACGTCGTCGTGTCCGGAAGGGTGGCAGAGGCGCTGCGCAGCGGGGCTCCGGTCGTCGCGCTCGAGTCGACGATCATCACGCACGGGCTGCCGCGCTCGGAGAACCTCCAGGCCGCGCTCGAGTTCGAGCGGACGGTCGCCGACCGGGGCGCGGTTCCCGCGACGGTCGGTTTGCTCGACGGCGTCGTGCGCGTGGGTCTCGACGGCGACGAGCTGGAGCGCCTGGCGTGCGCCGAGGCTCCGCTGAAGCTGAGCGCGAGGGATCTACCGGTCGCGATGGCTCGGGGCGCGACCGGCGGCACGACCGTCGCCGCGACGGCGCTCCTCGCCTCGCGGGCCGGCATTCGCGTCTTCGCCACGGGCGGAATCGGTGGCGTTCATCGCAACGCTACATCCACCTTCGATGAGTCTGCGGACCTCGGAACCCTCGCGAGCTGCCGGATCACGGTCGTGTCAAGCGGCGTCAAGTCGATCCTCGACATCGGCGCCACGCTCGAGCGGTTGGAAACGCTCGGCGTGACCGTGCTCGCGTTCCGGACGGACCGCTTCCCTGCCTTCTGGCTGACCGACAGCGGCTACACGATCGATACGCCGGTCGACAGTGCCGATCAGGTCGCCGATGTCATGCGCGCGGCCGACGAGCTGTCTCTCCCGGGCGCGATCCTCGTCGCCAACCCGCTCCCAGAAGCCGAACAGCTCGACCCGGCCACCCACGACCGGTTGCTGGCGGAGGCGCTGCAATCCGCCGAAGCCGCGTCCGTGCGGGGCAAGGACATCACCCCGTTCCTGCTCGACTACATCCACGAGCACACCGACCGGGCGAGCGTCGCCGTCAACCTCGAGATCGTCCGGGGCAACTGCCGGCTCGGAGCGGAGATTGCCCGCTCCTGGGCCTCGCCCCAGCTCTGAGCCCAGAACCCGCCCGGCGCCGGTGGCGCCGTGTGAGAACATGAAACCGACGTGCGTCACCGATGCTCGCGTGTTCCGGTGACCGGCCGCCGGTATCGCCTTTGCGCCGCGATCGCCGCGACCAGCGTGATGCTGTGCCTGGCGGCGGCAAGCGGCGCGGCACCTACGGCCCGGGCGTCGCCGGTGACGCAACTCCTATCGAACGAGTCGACGTTCACCCGGTGGGCGTACGTGAATGAGATTGCCGCCATTCACCGGCAGCCGGATGCATCGTCGGCGGCGCTGACCCATCTGCATTGGAATACGGAGGACGGCTACCCGGAGGTCTACCTGCTGTTGCGCGCGGTGTGGGATGCCCAGGGTCAGGAGTGGATCGACCTCAGGATTCCGGGGCGCCCGAACGGGCGGACGGGCTGGGTACCGCGAGGGTCGTTGGGAGCGTTCCACCTCACCCATCAACTGATCGTCGTCAACCGCGAGAAGTTGCAGATGTACTTCTACCTGGACGGCCGCCTGCGCTGGAGCGCACCAGTCGGCGTCGGCGCGCCTAGCACCCCGACACCGGCCGGGAGGTTCTGGATTCGCGAGCGGTTCAAGATCGACGACCCAAGCTCGGGCTACTGGCCCTATGCCTTCGGCACGTCGGATTACTCAACCCTGACGGACTGGCCGGGCGGAGGCGTCGTCGGCATCCACGGCCCGTACTACGCGCCGCAGCTCATTCCCGGACGGATCTCGCATGGGTGTATCCGCCTCGGCGTCGCAGACGACGAATGGCTGGCGGAGCATCTGGACGTCGGCACCCCGCTCCACGTGATCTGATCACTTGCGCTGGGGCGGCGGCTGTGTCAGTGTGACTTCAGGCCGGCCGGGTGTAGAGGTAAAAGCTTGCCATTCCTGCGCAGCATCTGTCGACGGCTCGCGTTAGTGGGTGTCTGCGTCTTGGGTGGGATGTGGGTGGGCGCCGGGAACGCGTGGGCGCGCACCGTGAGCGTGAACAGCGTGGCGCATGTGGCGTACGTCGGCACGACGAGCCAAGGGTTGCAGTGGGCGGGCACCGTGGTCGATCCCGCGCTCGGCAACGGCGGGCTACTGGCGACCTTCGCTCGCGCTGGGGCTGGGTACCGGGGCACCGCAACGATCGTCAACCCGAACGGGAGCCTGACGGCAACCGTGGCGGTGGCCGTTCGCCTGGAGGGCCACCTCGTCCGCTTCGGCATCACCGCTGACGTTACGGGCGCGACCGGGCGGTTCACCGGGGCCCGGGGCCGGTTGACCGGGAGCGCACTCGTGACCGCCACGAACTCGGTGGGGACCCTCCGGCTCCACGGAACGCTGCGCGGAGCGTCCGGGCGGGCGCCTGTGCCGCTCGGCGGCGCCGGCGTTCGGCATGTGGACGGCCGCTTCCTAGGCGTGGAGCAAAGCCTTGCCCGCAACGAGATCCTCACGGTGATCGGCTCCGTCACGGGTCTGGTTCCCGGTCCCGCCGTAATGGTCGCGCAGGAACGGGTAACGACGACGAGCGCCCACGGCACTCTTACCGTTTTCGCCGCCGGGGGCACGCTCACCGGCCTCTTCGATGTGCGGTTTCCCGGGAGCGGCCGGGTGCGCAGTGAGACCGGAACGTATACGTTCAGCCGAGGCTCGGGGGACCTCAGCGGCGTCCACACCAGCCCGCTAATGGTCCGTGGGACGCGCGACCTGAAATTGCAGCGGATCGCCACGCGCATGGAGGGGGATCTCATCCTGTGACCCGCGGAGCGACGCTCGTCGGTGCGCTGGCCCTGGCGATTGCCTTTGCGGCGGTCACGCCGGCATCCGCGGCGGCCACAACGCTCGTGAACGAGACGTTCGCCCACAGCGCGCCGGACAATCCGAACTGGCTCGTCGGCGGGATGGTGGGCACGGGCTCCGTCAACCCGTGTCTGACCGCGGGGACGAACACATCGCAGAGCCCGATACCCGACTGTCCCTCAAACCAGCCTGCGATCCCCGCCGGCGGCGATCCCGACGGGCAGGGCGCGCTGCGACTGACCTCGAACACGGACAACGCCACGGGTTTCGTGCTGTATCACGACGCGCTCCCGTTCACCGCCGGGCTCGACGTCACGTTCAGCTTCTATGATTACGACACGGTCCCCACGTTCGTGTCTTCCGGCGCGGACGGGGTCAGCTTCTTCCTGGCCGACGGTTCCCAACCGCTGGTGACGCCCGGTGGCTTTGGTGGCAGCCTTGGCTACGCGCAGACGACCGATCCGTTCCCGGTGGACGGCATCCTCGGCGGTTATCTCGGCGTCGGGTTCGACGAGTACGGCAACTTCGGAAACAACCTCGAGGGGCGGGGGGCCGGATGCAACCAGTCCGACAGCGGGTTCTATCCCAACTACGTGACGCTGCGCGGTCCCGGCACGGGCCAGACCGGCTACTGCGTCCTCGACCGGGTGAGCGACGGATCACTCGGGGCGATCGATGCCCCGTCCGCCAAGAGACGGACCGCGTCGGGGGTCAAGCGGACGGTGCACATCGTCGTCGACCCGCCGGCGCAAGCGAACGCAGACATCCTCGTCCAGATGGATTTCGGGAGCGGGATGCAGACCATCATGGATGCACCGGAGCCGCCGAACCCGCCGGCCACCTTCAAGTTCGGCTTTGCGGCCAGCACCGGAGGGGCCAACAACATCCACGAGATCAATGCCACCGTGATCAACACGATCCTTCCGGTGCCCCGGCTGGCGATTACGAAGAGTGACACCGGGCCGTTCGTCGTCGGCGGGACGGGGACGTTCACGCTGACCCCGACGGTGCAGGCGGGCTCCGACGTCGGCCCCGAGACCCAGCCGGTCACCGTCACGGACGCTCTTCCAGCGGGCACATTGCAAGGCGCCCCGACCGGAACCGGGTGGGACTGCTCGGCGTCGTCGGGTCGGACCGTTAGCTGCACCTACCCGGCGAGCGCCGGCGCGCCGATCGCGGCGGGCACGACGTTGCCGGCCATCACGGTCCCCGTCGTCTTCGGCATCAACGAGTCCGGCATCTTCACCAACGTGGCATACGTCAGCTCGCAGGACAACGCCAACACGCCGCAGGCGAGCTCGGCCTCCGACACGTTCCGCGTCCTGCCGGTCGGCGAGGACGACTCCGCCACCACGAACATCGGTGTGCCGGTCGGCGTTCCGATCCTCGAGGTCGACCACGGCAGCCTGCAACCCGGCAGCGTGATCATCACGAGACAACCGGCCAACGGGACCGTGGCCTGGAACGAAGTGACCCAGCAGGCGATCTACACCCCCAAGCCCGGGTGGAGTGGGATCGACAGCTTCACCTACAGCGTGTCTGACGCCTACGGGCAGGTACTGAATCAGACGGTGACGATCACCGTCCGGCCGCAGTCTCAGGACAACAGCGCGGTGACTCCCGCGGGCACCCCGGTCACCGTCAGCGAGCTCGACAACGACCTCGGGGACCTCAATCCGTCCACGGTCGCGGTGGCCACCGTGCCGGCCCATGGCACCGTAAGCGTTAACCCGAGCACGGGCCAGACGACGTATACGCCGGTGCCTGGTTTCACGGGGCAGGACACGTATACCTACACCGTGAAGGACGATGCCGGCCAGGTCACGGGCGCGACGGTGACGATCGACGTCTATCCGGCGACGACCTCTCCTGCACCGAGCCCAGCGCCGGAGCCACCCGCGGTCGGAGACTCCGAGCTCGTGGTCAGAAAGACGGTGACACCGAAGGTGGCTGGGGTGGGCGACGTCCTAACGTATACCGTCACGGTGACGAACCGCGGCCCCGACACGGCCGACAAGGTCGTCGGCACCGACGCTTCGACCGGGACGGCGAGGATCGTGTCGCTCAAGCCCAGCCAGGGCACGTGCGCCGTCGAACCGTCGATTGAATGCTCCGTCGGCGACATCGCGTCCGGCGCGACGGTGACCGTTGTGGCTCGGGTGCACGTGATGAAACCGGGCAAGCTCACCGATACGGCGGCAGTCACCGCGGACGGGCCCGATCCGGATCCGAGGACCGATCACGCCACCGCGACCGCCGAGATCCTCGCCGCCCCGCTGACGATCACGAAGCAGGCAAGTCCGACCCACGTCAGCTCAGGGAGCGCGGTGTCGTTCGCGATCAGAGTGACCAACCGATCGGGCGCGGCGGTGCATCGCATCTCGGTATGCGACGCATTGCCAGCCGATCTGACGCGGGTGTCGGGAGGAACGGTGCGGGGAACTCAGCTCTGCTGGGCGATCAGCTCGCTCGCGGCTCACGCCACTCGCCGGTTCAAGCTCCAGGCCGAAGCCGTGGCGTCGCACAGCGAGGTCGTCACGAACGTGGCTACGGTCCGGGCGCACGGCATCGCGACCCGCACGGCGCGTGCCAGGGTCATGATTATCAATCCGGTGCCGAATTTCACCGGCTGATCGAGGATGTCAAGCCGCGCGGTCGCGGATCAGCCGGGCGGGTTGACGCCGAGCTCGGCCATCAGCATCGTGGCGCGGGCACGCTTCTCGCCGATCCGCTCGGGGACGGGGGCGCCGGCGGCGAGGAGCAGCCGCACGATCTCGGCGTACGGCGCGCGCGGGATCTCGTCGGCGGTGCGCATCGACGGCCCTCCCTCAGGATCATGGCAGTGCCGGGAGCCGTGCAACGCGGCACCGATCGCGCTGCCGCCGTCGCGGAAGGTGAGCGCGGCGCCGCGCTCAACGAGCTCCCTTGTCATCTGCACGCGCCCCCGCCAGCAGGCGTGTCCGAGCGGGATCTCCTCGCTGTCGGGGTCGCCGTCGATACGTGCCCCCGCGTCGAGCAGCCGCCGCAGCGCGTCGAGATGGCCGCCCTCGACCGACGCCATCACCAGCTCATCGAGCGTGGAGAGTGTGACCGCGTCAGGAAGCGCGGCGTCGCCGCCGGCCAGGTAGCTGCCGAGCGTCCGATCCACATCGGTCACCTTCGTCTCGTCGGCGCCGCGCTCGCGCAAGAGCTCGGCCACCGCGTCATCGCCCCAGCGGACGGCGATCTGCAACGGGGTGAGGCCCCGCTCGTCGGCGGCGTCGATCGGGGCGCCGGCGTCGAGCAGGGTGGACACGGTCCGCGCCGGGCGCCGGCGCCACACCGCCTGATGGAGATGGCCCGCGTGGGCCCGAGCGCCGTGGGTGCAGAACATCTCGATCATCTCGGGATTGGGGAAGTTCAGCGCTCGCCCAAGGTCGTAGTCGACGAGGTCCTGCCGAGCGCCGGCGTCGATCACGAGCATCGCGCAGGTTGGGTCGGCGAACTCGCAGGCGTGGTAGAGCACCTCGTTGCCGTGGTAGCCCTCGCGCTCGTCGGTCGGATCCGCCCCAGCCTCGAGCAGCATCCGGGTGAGCTCGGGATCCCCGGCGATTCCGGCGGCGCCGTACAGCGCGACCTGCAGCCACTTGTTGTCATTTAGGAAGTACGCGTTCGGATCGGCTCCCCCCGCGAGCAGCCGCCGGACGACCTCGCGGATTCCAGGCGCCCGCTCGGGAGTGCCGCGCAACAGTCGCGAGAAGCACGCGTACAGGATCGGCTGCCAGCCCTTCGGGCCGGTCGGCTCGTTCGCAGTGGCGGGTCTTGCCGCCAGCCGGCGAGAGACCTCATCCGCCTCGCCGGTGACGCACGCGCACGCCAGGTCGTGGCGAGCGAGCGCAGGATCGGCGTCGAGGAGTGCATGCGCCCGCCGCAGGTCGGCCGAGGTCGCCGAGGCGATCAGCGCGGCCGCGCGGTCGGCGGCGTCCAGGCTGAGCGCCTCGACGTGGAACTTGAGCCGTGGCCACGAGCGAAAGCCGTATTCGCGGGCGACGGCGAGCTGGGCCAGCGCGATCGACGGGAACTCGCCGGCCTTCCGGCGGCGCTTGGCCTCGTCGCGCAGGTGGCGCAGATCCGGGTGCGCCGGGAGCGAGCGTAGCTCGGACATGTCAGCTCCTTTCGGTCTCCGACGGGTCGGCGGGCCGGGCGCTCCAGCCCTTGGCCCATGCGTCGAGCGGCTCGAGCGCTCGTAGCAGCGCGTGTCCGGCCGGCGTGAGCTGGTAGCCGCCGGGGGGTGGGGAGGAGACGATGCCGGCCTCGCGCAGTTCGCGCAGCCGGTCGTTGAGGACGCTGGAGGATATGTTGCCGCTGCGGGCCTGGAGGTCGCGGAAGGTCAGGCTGTCGCCGTCGCGCAACTCCCACAGGATGCGGAGCGCCCAGCGCCGGCCGAGCAGGTCCAGCAGCGCCATTGTGGGCCGTCCGGTTCGCGAGCCACGGACCGGCTGTCCCGGGAGTGGCGTGCGCGTCTTGTCTGCTTTGGAATTCGAAGCTACCATGTCTCTGCTCTGGTTTCCGAAGCAGGAGGATACCGATGACCGACCTCGCCACCACGCCTCGAATCGCTCCGATTGAACCGCCTTATAAGCCGGCGATCGAGGCGATGCTCGCGAAATGGATGCCGCCGGGGAGCCCGATCGCACCACTGGCGCTGTTTCGTACGCTTGCCGTGAACGAGGAACTGATGGCGCGGATGCGTCCGCTCGGCGCGGGGATCCTCGCACACGGGCGTATCGACCCGAAGGAGCGCGAGATCGTCATCCTCCGGGCTTGCGCCCGGGCCGGCGCCGAGTACGAGTGGGGGGTGCACGTGATGGTGTACGGCAAGCCGCTCGGGTTGACGGAGGAGCAGATCGCAGCCACCGTAACCGGCGGGGCCGAGGACCCCGCGTGGTCAGAATCGGACCGGCTTCTCGTTCGCCTGGTCGATGAATTGCACGAGACGTGCACTGTCAGCACGCCGCTCTGGTCGGAGCTGGCCGGTCGCTACTCCGAGCAGCAGATGCTCGAGTTGGTGATCGTCGCCGGCTGGTACCGCCTGCTCTCCGGGGTGATCAACGCCTTGGGGATCCAGCTCGAGCCGTGGGCGGCGCGCTTTCCCGGTCAGCCCTAAAACATTTGCCGACTCGCCGCCTGCGCATCTCACCGGTTCCTGGCGCATTGCCGATTCGCATGTTCATGAACGGCATTTCATCCGTGGGCGCCATGAGCGGCATTGCCGCGGCGCAGAGCATGTTCGGCTTGGCGGCACAAACCGCCTCCGGTGTCACCGACGCGGACGGCGGGTCAGGCAGCGGCGGGGCGGCCGAGGCGGTACAGGTTGCGCTGCTACAGAAGACGCTCGACATGGAGCGCTCGATGGTCAACATCCTCGCCTGAGAGGCGGGGCGAGCGATCTACTGATAGAGGATCAACTCGTAGGCGATCCAGGCGAAGAACAGTGCCAGGAGGGTCCAGGTCACCGGCCAGCTGACCGTGAACAGGAACGCCCTGCGGTGCTGTCCGGCGAGCATCACGTAGCCGAAGATCCCGAGCACGACCACCGCGTAGAGAATGATCGCGACGACGGTGGGTGGGGCGAGCCCGATGATCGGCGCGACGATGAACCCGAGCACGATCCACGCGCCGATGGCGAGGACGTCGACCGAGACCCGGGTCCGCTCGCGGCCCACGATCGTCATGAACCCGGCCGCGCCGACGAGCGCCGCGACCATGAAAACGCCGAGGCGCCAGTGCGAGCTGAAGCCAAAGATCGTGCCCATCAGCTCGCCGCCGCACCACAGGAGCAGGGGGTCGAAGACGCTGACAGCGAAGAAGCAGGCGAACATCCCCACGGTCGAGTCCCACGGGTTGGCGAACACCGGGCGCCGCAGGACGAGCGCTTCGCGCAGGGCCGCGGGGGCCAGGGCGTCGCGGATCGTGGTCGGATGCTGTGGGTCGACGGACATGCTCGGGCCTCACGAATCGTAGAGGGATGAGGCCGATCGTGGCGGGATCACCCGCGCGCGGGGGTGGGAGGTATAACGTCGCCCGGGTGTTCGGCGCCGGCATGATCCGTGACTGACTCGTTTCCACGCCAGAAGGCGCGTACGCGCAATTTCACGCTGGGCGCCCCGCGGAGCTTCGTGGCGGCGCCTGACGGCAGCCGGGTGGTGTTCCTGCGCTCACCGGCGGGCGATGATCCACGGACCGCACTGTGGGTGTTCGACGTGACGGAGCGGCACGAGCGCCTGGTCGCCGAGCCGAGCGATCAGACCGGGGCGGCGGGGGGAGAGGCCCTCTCGGTTGAGGAGCGAGCCCGGCGCGAGCGGGCACGCGAGGCGGCTGGTGGAATCGTCGCCTACGCCACCGATCGCGCCGTGGGGCTCGCCGCGTTCGTCCAGTCGGGGAGGCTGTTCGTCGCCGATCTGGTGAGCGGCGGTGCGCGCGAGCTTTCCGTGCCGACGCCCGCGTTCGATCCCCGCCCAGATCCCCAAGGACGGCAGATCGCGTTCGTCCACGAGCGGGCGATCCACGTCGTCGGGCTGGCCGACGGGGTGGTTCGGCGCGTCGCGGGCGACGACGCCGACACGGTGAGCTGGGGCATGGCGGAGTTCGTGGCGGCGGAGGAGATGAGGCGGTCCCGGGGCTTCTGGTGGGCGTCCGATGGGGAGCGACTCCTCGCCGCCCGTGTCGACGAGGCGCCCGTGCGCCGTCTCTGGATCGCCGACGTCGCCGAACCGGACGCGCCGCCGCGCGCGGTGCGCTACCCCCAGGCCGGCACCGCGAACGCGAGCGTCGAGGTGCATGTCCTGCGGCTCGACGGCGGCCCGGCTGTTCAGGTCGCCTGGGATGCCGCCGCGTACCCGTACCTGGCCCGCGCGCGTTGGGATGAGCGGGGGCCGCTGATCGCCGTCCAAACCCGGGACCAGCGCCGGCTGGCGGTGCTGGCCGTCGACCCGGTGTCCGGTCAGACCTCATCCCTCATCACGGAGTCCGACGCGGCGTGGGTAGACCTCGTTTCCGGCGTGCCCCGGCGGCTCTCGGACGGACGCCTGGTGACGGTGGGCGGCGTCGAGGACACGGTGGCGCTCATCGTCGACGGCCAGCCGGTGACGCCACCAGGGATGGAGGTCAGAGAGGTCATGGGCGCGTCCGAGGACGCGGTGCTGTTCTCGGCGACCACGGAGCCGACCGAGGTGCACATCTATTCGTGGGCGGCGGAGCACGGCCTATCGGAGCTGAGCCCCGAGCCCGGCGTTCACACCGCGGCGGGCAATCCTCGGACGCCCGTGATCGGCTCGAGGACGATGAGTCACGACGGGATCCGGTGGGCGATCGGCGACCACGTCTTTGCATCCCGGGCCGAGCAGCCCATGCTCACACCCGAGGTGCGACTGTTCACGCTGGGTGAGCGGGAGCTGCGAGTCGGGCTCGTGCTACCTCGGGGGCACGAGCCCGGGCAGACGCTACCCGTGCTGCTCGACCCGTATGGCGGGCCGCAGCACCAGCGGGTCGTCGCGAGCCGGCAGGGCTGGCTCGAGTCGCAATGGCTGGCCGACCAGGGCTTTGCCGTGATCGTCGCCGACGGACGCGGGACCCCCGGCCGCGGGAGGGCGTGGGCACGAGCGGTTAGGGGCGACCTGGCCGGGCCGGTGCTCGAGGACCAGATCGCCGCGCTGAACGAGGTGGCGGCCTTGGCGCCCGACCTCGACCTCAGGCGCGTCGGCATCCGGGGCTGGTCGTTCGGCGGCTTCCTCGCCGCACTCGCCGTGCTGCGGCGCCCAGACGTGTTCCACGCGGCGGTGGCTGGCGCGCCCGTCACGGACTGGCGGCTCTACGACACGCACTACACCGAGCGATATCTCGGGGTGGAGCCCGACGGCGCGGATCGCGCGGCGTATGACATTTCGTCGCTCCTCGACGAGGCGGCGGCCCTGCGCCGCCCACTCCTGCTCATCCACGGCCTCGTCGACGACAACGTCGTCGCCGCCAACACGCTCAAACTCTCGCAACGCTTGACCGAGGCGGGGCGGCTGCACGGGGTTCTCCCGCTCACCGGGATCACGCACATGACGCCACAGGAAGCCGTGGCCGAGAACCTCCTGATCGTGCAGGTCGAGTTCCTGCGCCGAGCGCTCGCCCAGCCGTCGGCCGACTGAGGCCTAGAGACCGCCGTCGTGCAGGAGCAGGCAGCCGACCGCGAACACGACGAGCAGCACGGCGCCGACCATCGCCACCGCGGCGACGTCGGCGTGGAGCGTCGCCGCGACGACCGCGCAGGCGACGAGTCCGCTCACTATCCGCGAGGCGTATCCGGCGATCGGGTCGCGTTCGGGGTGCGTGGGTCTCATTCTCTGTAGAAACGCGCGACCCGCGGACCAACTTCTCGTGCCGGAGGTGTAACGCTGCCGGCCATGCCGGCAATGGGCGGATGATGGGCATTCACGAGGGAGCGCCGGGTGTCGACGCGGAGAGCACTCGCTTCGAGCGGCTGTTTCGCCGCCACCACGGCGCCGTGGTGGCCTACGTACGGCGGCGCGCGCCGGCGGAGGGCGTCGACGACGTCGTCGGCGAGACGTTCCTCGTCGCGTGGCGGCGCCTCGACGGCGTTCCGGACGACGAACTGCCATGGCTGCTCGGGGTGGCCCGCAACGTGCTCGCCACGCAGAGACGCGGCGCGCACCGACGCCGCGCGCTGACGCTGCGCCTCGGGACGGCCGCGCCCGCCGGTACGGACGGGGCGGAGCCTGCACCGAGCGTCGATGGGGTCGACGGCCGGCTCCTGGCGGCGCTCGCGAATCTTTCCGAGAAGGATCGCGAAGCGTTGACGCTGACCGCCTGGGACGGCCTCGAGCCACACGAAGCGGCGGCCGTGCTGGGCGACTCGCCCGCGGCGTTCCGGGTCCGCCTCCATCGAGCGCGCGGACGATTTCGCCGCCTGCTCGATGAGCGGTCCTCGCTCGCGCCACCGCGTTCAGAACAGCACCGACTACGAGTAGAGGAGAACCACTCATGACCGACGGGATCAGCGATGCGACGCTCGATCAGCGGCTCCGGTCCGTCGATCCGCTGGATCCGGGGGCGCTGCCCTCCGAGGCCGACACCGAAGCCGCGCTCCGGCGGCTGCTGGCCGCCGGTCCGCCGGCGGCCCGAACGCGTTGGCGTGGGCCGGCTCGGATCCGGGTCTTGGCCGGTGCCACGGCCGCCGTCGCCGCGCTCGCCGCCGGTCTGGTGATCCTGGTCGGTTCGGCGGCCACCTCGCCGGCGTTTGCGGTGACGCGTAACCCGAACGGCACCGTCACGGTCCGGTTGGTCGCGCCCGAGGGCATCGCCGGCGCGAACCAGAAGCTCGCCTCGCTGGGCGTGAGGGCAAGGATCCTGAACCTCGTCTACGACGCGCGCTACGTGGCGTCGGTGCATGTCTGCCAGGGCCCGACATCCCGCGCGGTGCGGACGTTGACGTTCGACCCGGCGAGGATCCCGCGGCGAGGAGTGCTGCTGCTGGCCCCCGTGCGGGAAGGTCACGTCTACTACTTCTCGGCGGTGCGGGGCGGAAACGGCGTTCTCACCACCGAGCAGACGCTGATCGCGCGCGCCCGCGCGCTCTCCGCCGCGAGGACGGGCAGCGCGATCAGGCGCTACGGCCCGGCGGGCAAGCCAGTCGTCGTGTCGAGACCGAAACTTGGTCGTCACACGGTTCAGGTCTACTGCCCGAGCACATCCGGTCCGTCGGCGCACTAGTCGAACAACGTGTCGACCGAGACGACGATGCGCCGGGGCGGGCGGTTCGGGCGGCCGTGTGCCCCCGGCGCGACGTCGTCGGTGTGGCTGACGTCGCACAGCTCGCGGACATCGGGCGTGAGGAAGCGCGACGGCTTGCCGTAGCCGTGGGCGTCGTCGCTACCGCCCGGACGGTGGTAGTAGCGGACGGGTACGTACAGGTGAAGCTGTCGGCGGGCTCGCGTCATCGCCACGTACAGGAGGCGGCGCTCCTCGTCGACGCTCTCGCTCGTGCCGGCGGACATGCAGGCAGGGAAGTTTCCGTCGTAGAGGGCGAGCACGTGGACGCCCTGCCACTCGAGCCCCTTGGCCGAGTGGATGGTGGAGAGCACGAGATAGTCCTCGTCGAGATGCGGCGGCCCGGCCAGGTCCGCGCTCGATAGCGGCGGATCGATGACCAACTCGGAGACGAAGCGCCCGAGGTCCGACGCCTCGCGGGCGGTCGCGACGAGCTGGTCGAGGTCCTGAAGGCGGAGCGCGCCGTCCGGGTAGTGGGCGCGAACGAGCGGCGTGAGCGCCTGGCTGAGACGCTCGGCCCGCACGCCCGCCTTGGTTTCCTCGCGTGCGTCGCGCAGCGCAGCGACGACATCGTCGGCGAGGGGCCGCGCGTCCTCCGGCAGGCGCTCACGCGCCGCCGACCAGCCGGCAAGCCGGTCGCCGTCCGTCGTGACAAGGACGTCGAGGGCGCGCCGGGCCGTCGCCGGCCCGACCCCCTCGAGGAGCTGGAGCACGCGGAACCACGAGATCTCGTCGCCGAGGTTGTCGGCCAGTCGGAACAGCGCGATCAGGTCCTTGACGTGGGCCGCCTCGAGGTAGCGCAGCCCCCCGTACTTGACAAACGGGACCTGGCGGCGCGCCAGCTCGAGCTCGAGCAGCGCGCTGTCGTGTGAGGTTCGCATCAGCACCGCCTGCTGGCGAAGCTCCATGCCGTGCTCGCGTGCCTGGAGCACGCGGTCGCACACCTCCACGGCCTGCGCCGACTCGTCTCGCACGAACAGCAACTCGGGCCGGATCCCGCCCTCGCGCTCGGAGCGCAGGCGCTTGGGGAATGCACGCGACGCCTGTACGGCGAGGGCGTTGGCCACGTCGAGGATGGGCTGCGACGAGCGGTAGTTGCGTTCGAGGTTGATCACGGTGGCGTCGGGAAAATGGCGCGGGAAGCCGAGGATGTGCTCGACCGAGGCGGCGCGCCAGCCGTAGATGGCCTGGAAGTCATCGCCCACGGCGGTCACGTCGCGGCACTCCCGCCGCAGCCCGCGCACGATGTCGACCTGGAGCCCGTTGACGTCCTGGTACTCGTCGATCAGCACGTGGTCGAAGCGGCTCTCGAGCTCGGCACCGATGACCTCGTCGGTGACGAGCGCGCGCCAGTAGATCAGGAGGTCGTCCAGGTCGATGACCCCGAGGGCCCTCTTGCGCGCGGTGTAGGCCTTGAACAGCGCGCCGATTGCCTCGCGGTGCTCCTCGCACCATGGAAAGCTGCTCGCCAGCACGTCCCCCAGGGGCTCCATGGCGTTGACGGTGCGCGAGTAGATGTCGAGCAGCGTGCTCTTCTTCGGAAAGCGCTGATGGCTCTGAGCGTGGCCGTGCTCCTCGCGCAAGAGGTCGAGCACGTCGGCAGCGTCGCCCGGGTCAAGCAGTCCGAAGCCGGTCGGCAGTCCGATTTCGTGGGCGTGCTCGCGAACGAAGTGGTGGGCCACCGAGTGAAACGTCCCTCCGACCACGCCCCGCCCGGCGCCCGGCATCGCCACGAGCGCCCGGGCGCGCTGGAGCATCTCCCGCGCCGCCCTCCGGGTGAAGGTGAGCAGCAGGATCCGTTCCGGCGCGATCCCGTCGCTCACGAGCCACGCCACGCGGCTGCACAGGGTGGTCGTCTTGCCGGTGCCGGCGCCCGCGAGGATCAGCAGCGGACCGCCCGGATGGCGGACGGCGGCCCGCTGCTCGGGATTCAGATCCTCGAACCAAGGGAGCTCGGGAGCAGCCGGCGCAGCCCGCGTGTCGAACACGCGTTCGGACTGTACGGCGACCGCCGGACGGAGCCGGCCGGCCCGCGGAGCAGCGCGACCGTCAGCACGGAGGCGAGCGCCGCGAACCCGCCACCGAGCAGGTACGCGAGGTGGTAGCCACCCAGAAGCGAGGCGACGTGCGTCTGCCCGGAGGCGAGGAGGTGGTTGGTCTGGGACGCCGCCGCGCTGGCCAGGACGGCGAGGCCGAGCGCGCCGCCCATCATGAACGCGGTGTTGACGAGGCCCGACGCGATGCCGGACTCGCTCGGGTCGACGTCGCCCATCGCCGCGAGCAGCACCGGGTTGAAGGCCATGCCGGCGCCCAGGCCGAGGAGGACCATGCTGGGCAGGACGTCGGTGAGGTAGCCGCCGTGGAGCGGCGACCGCGCGAACAGGAGCAGGCCCGCCGCGGCGAGGCCGAGGCCGAACGCCAGCGGCCCCTTGGTCCCCCAGCGGCCGACGAGCTTGGCCGACAGCCCGAGCGAGAACGCGCCCATGATCACGTTGGCGGGCAGGAAGGCGAGCCCGACCTTGAGCGGTGTGTAGCCAAGGACTAGCTGGAGGTACAGCGCCGACAGGAAGAACCAGGCGAACATCGCTCCCGCCCACAGGACGCCGACGCCGCTCGCCGTGGCCAGGTTGCGCAGGCGGAACAGACGGAGCGGGACGAGCGGCACGCCGACCCGGGACTCGACGAGGATGAACGTCGCGAACAGGAGCGCCGCGCCGGCGAGCAGTCCGACGGTCTGGGCCGAGAGCCAGCCGGCCTGGTTGCCGTTGACGATCGCGTACACGGCGAGCATGAGCGCCGAGGTGACGATCACGGCGCCGGCGACGTCGAGGCGCTGGCCGCGCGGCGCGGCGCCGGCGCTCGGGAGGAACCGAAGCGAGAGGAGGCAGACGGCGACCCCTATCGGGACGTTGACGAGGAAGATCCAGTGCTAGTCGAGCAGGCTGGTCAGCACGCCGCCGAGGAGCACGCCGATGCTGCCGCCGCCCGCGGCCACGAACCCGAACACGCCCATTGCCTTGGCGCGCTCCGTCGGCTCGACGAAGAGCGACACGATGAGCGACAGGGCTACCGCCGAGGCGACCGCGCCACCGAAGCCCTGAACCGCGCGTGCGGCGATCAGCATCGCCTGCGAGGAGGCGAGACCGCACAGGAGTGAGGTCGCGGTGAACAGCGCGATGCCGGCGATGAACAGCCGGCGCTGCCCGAACAGGTCCCCGAGGCGCCCGCCGAGGAGCAGGAAGCCGCCGAAGGTGAGTAGGTAGGCGTTCACCACCCAGGCCAGCGAGGTCTGCGAGAAGCCGAGGTCGTCCTTGATCGAGGGAAGCGCGACCCCGACGATCGTCGAGTCGAGGACGTTCATCAGCGAGCCTAGGCAGATCACGATCAAGGCGATCCAGCGGGCGCGGTCCTTGGATTGCATTTTCGATCGCTCCTTTCGGGCTCGAGAGTCGTGAGTCGTGCGTCACCAACTACGACTGGTCGACCCGGCAGGATTCATCGGCGCTGCGGCGTCCAGGTCGCGACGGCGGCCGAGGGAAGGGCGCCGGCGGGCGTGAGGGAGTCGGCGACCGGCGCGCCGGCGACGGTGTGGATGGGGATGACGCCGGCCCAGACGGGCAGGTTCAAGTCCTGCGGGTCGTCTTCCGGGGGACCGGTGCGTACCTTGGCCGAGCATTCGTCGAGCGTCATCGCGAGTACGCGCGTTCCCTTGAGCTCCTTGGCGGTGGGCGGACGGACCTCGGCCCAGCGTCCCGGGACGAGGCGCTCGGTGAACGCCTCGAGCGCGCGCAGCCGCTCGTCGACGCCCTCCACGAGCCTGGCCGAGCCGAGCACGACGACCGAGCGGTAGTTGACC
>DATBYI010000183.1:0-11794 GCA_036513815.1 Solirubrobacteraceae bacterium | reverse complement strand
GCTTGTCTGAGGTCGAATCCCGTTCCAGTTCCCGCATCTGAGATACCGGTCGGCGCTTAGAAATTACGATTTGGCGTTGAGGTCCATCCGCGGCGTCCGCGTGACGGCCTCGAGTTGATGATACCCGTGGTCCGGCCCGCGGTTACCGTGTGTGCGGCGTTGCGCTAAGGCGCCGCCGACCCACCTAATACCCGCGTTTCGACTTCGCAAATACCGTGGTCCGGCCGTGACGGCGTCCGTGGGCGGGGTTACCATCGCCGCCAGTGAGGTCCGCCTCGGAGCGTCGCGAGCTGTTGAAGGCCGTCTACGAGGAGGCGCGCGGCTGTACGCGCTGCCCCTTGCACCAGACGCGCACCACGGTCGTGTTCGGGGCCGGCAACGCCGACGCCGACCTGATGTTCATCGGCGAGGCGCCCGGCGCCAACGAGGACCGGATGGGCCTGCCGTTCGTCGGCCAGGCCGGCAAGCTGCTCGACAAGCTCCTGGCCGAGATCGGGCTGGACCGCGGAGACGTTTTCGTGGCCAATACCTTGAAGTGCAGGCCCCCGGACAACCGTGACCCGCATCCGAACGAGATCGAGGCCTGCCAGGACTACCTGCGCCGCCAGGTGGACCTGATCGAGCCGACGGTCATCTGCACGCTTGGCAACTTCTCGACCAAGCTCCTGCGCGAGGACACCACGGGGATCTCGCGCCTGCACGGGCGCGAGGAGGTGCGGATCATCGGGCCCCGCGCGGTGCGCCTGTACCCGCTCTATCACCCGGCTGCGGCGCTCTACACGCCGTCGACGCTCGAGGCGCTCCGGGCCGACTTCCACCGCATCCCCGAGCTACTCGCGCTCGGGCCGCCCGAGCAGCCGCAGGGGTTCGAACCGGTCCCCGAGGTGGAGGATTTCGCGGACGAGGAAGAGGCGTTGGCAGCGCCGGGCGAACTCGAGCCCGCGGCCCAGCTGGGGTTGTTCTAGGCGGTCGGCGACCGGACGGGGTCGCCCGGTCCCAGGGACGCCGCCGCAGGCGGCCCAAAAAGGCGCTTACTTGACGTGTCGGCGGCGCCTGACGGCGGCGCCTTAGTTGACTTGTCGGCGGCGCCTGACGGCGGCGCCTTAGTTGACTTGTCGGCGGCGCCTGACGGCGGCGCCTTATTCGCTCACGCGCTCGACGAGGAACGAGATCCGGACGAGTGCTCGCCACTCGTCGAGGTTCTCGCCCCGTAGCCCGACCGAGACCACATCGACCGCCTTGATGTTGCGCAGCGTCGCCTGAGCCTCGGCCAGCGCCGCCCTGACCGCGTCGTCGGAGCTCGTGGAAGAGCTGCCGACCAGCTCGATGATCTTCGTGACCGCCATCGAACCGCAGCTATGGCCGGGAGGCGCCGACCAGTTCCGCCTCCACCACATCGGGAGGCGGTGCGTCGCTGTCGCCGATCGCCCCGGGCTTCTCGGGGCGCAGGGCCATGCTGAAGGCGAGGACCGCGCCGACGGCCTGTATCGCCAGCACGACGGTCGCGAACCCCGCGGGCTCCCGCGAGGCCTGGAGGAGCAGCACGGGCTCGGCGATCGCGACGACGGCCAGTGGCAGGAGGAACCAGGTGCGCTTCAAGGCAAGCATGTACTGGATCGCCAAGTAGGTGGCCGCGAGCACCGTGAACGCGGCGCCGAGCGGGAGGAGCGCGTCGGTGGCGCTCGCCTTGGAGGCTCCGTACACGGCGCTGATCAACTCGTGCCCGCCGACGGCGAAGATCAGCAGCACAGGGACGGCGCAGACACCAATGATGCCGAGCGTCCGGAGCAGCACCTCACGGGTGTCCTCGCCGTGCGCGCGGCGGCGCGAGACCTCTGGCACGAGATAGAACGAGGCGCCCATCGCGACCCAGATCACGACCTTCGCGGCGACGGCGACCGCCGCGTACGAGGTGGCCGTGTGCGTGTTGAACCGGTGCTTGGCGGCGATGATGTCGATGTTCTGGAGCACGGCGATGATGACCAGGCCGGCGATCGGGGCCCAGGCCTCGCGGATGTGCGTCCAGAGGTCCAAAGCCGCCTTCGGCGCAGGCTGCCCGGCAGCCAGAGGGTCGGATGCGCGTGCGTGGCGGCGGAGGTGGACCGCGCAGTACGTGCACATTGCGATGAACGACGCGGGCGTGCCGAGGTAGGCGCCGAGCACGCCCTGGCCTGAGCCCGCCAGCGCAGCGGCGAGCAGCGCGCCGACGACCAGGCGGCTTCCCTGCTCCCCGACCAGGCTGAAGCCGACGCTCCGGTAGTCGCCGACGCCCTGAAGCGCTCCGCGCAGGATCGAGAGCTCTATCCACAGGCAGCCTGCCGGTATCCCGACCGCCGCCGCCCACGGATCGTGCTTGACCCCGACCAGGTCGGCGATCGGGTTACGGAGCAGGATCGAGACGACGGTCAGGACGACCGTGAAGGCAATCATCGACCGCGTCCACCGCCTGAGCGTGGCGATCAAGCCGGGACCGACGCCGAGATGCCCGAGCACTCCCTCGCGCGCGGTCGCGACCTGTAGGGCCTGACCCGCGACCGAGAGGATCAGGAAGTAGCTGACCAGCGCGGCCAGCGATCCGTAGCCGCCGCCCTGGTTGTCCTTGAGCAACCGCGCGAACACGATCGTGGACCCCAGGGCGATGACGTTGTTGGTGATCATCGCGCCGGCGAGGCCGGCGGCCTTCGCGGTGTCTGAGGTGCGCAGGCCGGCGAGTTGCCGCTCAAACCGCCGCTTCAGCCGGTTCTTCATTGCCGATGACGGTACCGAACGGATCGGCAGGGTGGCGCGTCTGCCCTGCACTACATTGGCTCATGGCGATGTCGCAGCGCCACGAGACCTCACGCCCGGAGCAGACCGAGGCACTGGCCGCCGAGCTGGCCGCTGGGCTGGAGGTGGGCGACGTGGTCCTGATCGAGGGAGAGCTCGGCGCGGGAAAGACCACGTTCGTGCGAGGGGCGTGCCGCGCACTGGGCGTCGACGCCATCGTGACCAGCCCGACCTTCACGATCGGCCAGCGCTACGCCGGAGCGGTTCCCGTGTCTCACCTCGACCTCTATCGCGTCGCGGACATCGGCGACGAGGACCCCGACCTGCTCGCCGACTACCTCGGGCCGGATCGGGTCGCGTTCGTCGAATGGGCCGGCGGCGCCGCGGACGCGATTGCCGCGCTCGCGCGCGTGGCGGCCACGGTGCTCATCGAGCACGGCGGCGGCGACCGGCGGACGGTGATGATCGAGCTGCCGTGAGGATCCTCGCCTTCGACACTGCTACCCGCGCAACCACGGTGGCCCTCAGCGGGGTCGACGAGGTCGTCTACGTCGCGCGCGACGATCCGCCGCCGGGTGGGCGTCCGGGGCACGCGACGCACGTGTTGGGACTGATCGCCGCCGTGCTCGGGCGCGCGGAGGTCGGCTGGGACGACGTGGACCGGATCGCAGTGGGGATCGGCCCGGGAACGTTCACCGGTCTGCGCATCGGGATCGCCACCGCGCGGGCGCTGGCTCAGGCGAGGGACATCCCGCTCGTCGGGGTTTCGACGCTGCAGTCGCTCGCGTTGGCGGGACCGCGCGTCAGCCTGTCTCTGGCCGGCGCCTACGCGCCGCCTCCGGGGGTCGACGTGGTCCTCGCCGTGCTCGACGCGCGTCGAGGCGAGGTGTTCGCCGCGAGCTGGCGGAACGAGGAGGTGGAGGAGTTCGATGCCGCCCTGTTCCGTCCTCGCGTCGTCGGGCCGGAGGAACTCGCCTCGCTGGTGGCGCCGCTCGGGTCAAGGACTCTGGCGATCGGGGATGGGGCGGTAGCATTTAGGCAGGTTCTCGAGCGCGCAGGACCGTTCATCCCTGAGGACGATTCGCCGCTGCACAGGGTCACAGCCGCCCATCACTGTCGGTTAGCTGCCCGACTGCCAGTGACCGTCCCGGAAGAGGTGCGGCCCGAATATCTGCGCGCTCCCGACGCCGAGATCGCCCACAGGAACAAATCATGACCCCACAGCCCGTGACGATCCGCCCGCTTGGATACTCGGACCTGCCCCAGGTCATCTCGATTGAGCGGCGCGCCTTTCCGACCCCGTGGTCGCTGGCCATGTTCGTGCTCGAGCTGTCAAAGCCATCGGGCGTGTGCCTGGCGGCGATCGAGGAGCGCCGCATCGTCGGCTACCTGATCTGCTCGCGCTACGCCGACGTATGGCACCTGATGAACATCGCCGTCGACCCGCCCGCCCGGCGACAAGGGATCGCGACCGGGCTGCTCGAGGAGATGATCGCGCGAGCCGGTGAGGACGCCTCGTACACGCTCGAGGTGCGTCCATCGAACGTGCACGCGATCGCCCTGTACGAGCGGTTCGGATTCCGCTCGGCCGGGACCCGCCGGCGCTACTACCAGGACACCGGGGAGGACGCCCTGATCATGTGGCGCACGGCGGACACCGCATCGACCTCGAGCACATCCGGGTGATCCTCGCCCTCGAGACCAGCTGCGACGACACTTGCGCGGCGGTCGTCACGCGGAATGGGGAGATCCGCTCGAACGTGATCTCCTCGCAGGGCGTGCACGACCGCTACGGCGGCGTCGTGCCAGAGATCGCCTCCCGTCACCACCTGGAACTGATCGGCGCGGTCCTCGACGACGCCCTGGCTCGCGCCGAGATCGCACTCCCCTCGGTCGACCTCGTCGCCGTCACGTGCGGGCCCGGGTTGGTGGCGGCGCTGCTCGTCGGCGTGGCCACCGCCAAGGGGCTGGCCGCCGCGCACGAGCTGCCGCTCGCCCCGGTCGACCATCTGCACGGCCATGTCGCCGCGGCCTTCCTGGGCTCCGAGGCGTTCGAGCCTCCGTTCATCAGCCTGATCGCCAGCGGCGGGCACACGCTGCTCGCGCGGGTCACTGACCACGGCCCCGACTACGAGGTGCTCGGCCAGACGCTCGACGACGCCGCCGGCGAGGCGTTCGATAAGGGCGCGCGGCTGCTCGGCCTGGGGTACCCGGGCGGGCCGGCCCTGGAGCGGCTGGCGTCCGGCGGGGATCCCCACGCGTTTCGCTTTCCCGTGGGAGAGCGGCTGCGCGGCCTCGACTTCTCCTTCGCCGGGCTGAAAACCTCGCTGCTCTACCGGGTACGCGACCTTGGTCCGGCGCAGGCCGAACGGCAACGCGCCGACCTGGCCGCCTCCTATCAGCGCGCGATCGTCGAATCGCTGGCCATCCGGGTGCAGCGGGCCCTGCGCGAAACCGGGCTCGAGCGGCTGTCGATCGGCGGCGGAGTGGCGGCGAACGGGGCGGTCCGCGAGCGGATGCGGGGACTCGGCGTCGAGCTTCACGTGCCCGCACGGGAGTTGTGCACCGACAATGCCGCGATGATCGCCAGCGCGGCCCGGTTCGTCGAGGAACGTCCCTACCCCGAATATCTTGATCTCGACGTGTACGCGACCGGCGAGCGGCTGCTGATGGTGCGATGACGACCGTCGTCCTCTACGGCCGCGAGGGCTGCTGCCTGTGCGATGACGCCCGCGAGGTGCTCGAGCGCGTGCGCCGCAGCCGCCCGTTCGAGCTCGTCGAGCGCGACATCGACGCCGACCACGCGCTGCTCCGCGCCTACCTGGAACGCATCCCCGTGGTGGTCATTGACGGCGAGGAAGTGTTCGATCTGTTCGTCGAGGAGCCCGAGCTTGAGCGCCGGCTCGATATGGTGCAGAGCCGATGAGCTACTTGATTGGAAGCGATGCCGACGCGGCCCCGCCCGATGTCGACAAGTCCGGCGAGAAACTCGCGCTCGGCGTTGCTGCGCGGCTGTCGCGCTACCTCCAGGTCCTGATCCAGGCGCGCAAGATGGGAAAGGAGACGATCTCCTCCCAGGAGCTGGCCGACTACACGCACGTGAACTCGACCCAGATCCGGCGCGACCTGTCGGGCTTCGGCAAGTTCGGCAAGCGCGGCGTCGGCTACAACGTGGATTCGCTGGTCAGCCAGATCCGGAAGATCCTGCACACCTCGGGCCAGCACAACATCGCGCTGTTCGGCGCGGGTCACCTCGGGACCGCGATCGCCACCTCCGACATCTTCGCCGACCACGGCTTCCGGGTCGTGGCCGTGTTCGACGTCGATCACGCCAAGGTGGGGGATCAGATCGGGCCCCTCTCGGTGCGCCACAACTCCGAGCTGCGCAACGTGATCGACGAGGAGGACATCGTCGTGGCGGTGCTCGCCGTACCTTCCGCCGCGGCGCAGAAGCTCGCCGACGAGCTGGTCGACGCCGGCGTGAAGATCATCTTCAACTACTCGGACGCCCTGCTTCAGGTTCCACCCGAGGTCACGGTCCACACCTCGAGCCCCGCGGTGGACCTGCTCTACGCGCTGTACTTCTATCTCACCTGATCCTTCACTCCTGATCCTCGCGCAAGGTGTCCCCGAGTGAGCGGTAGTCTCGACCTGTCAGCGGCGTCCGTCGCCTTCGACGGCTCGACGGACTTCACGATCGGGCTCGAGGAAGAGTTCGCGTTGCTCGACCCGAGCTCGCTGGCCCTGGCCCCCCGATTCAACGAGCTCCAGGACGCGGCTTCGGCCGATCCGGTGCTGAGGGACTCGGTCGCGGGGGAGCTGATCTCCTCGGAGATCGAGATCCGCTCGGGTCGGTGCCCGGATCTGAGCGCCGCGTTTGCCGCACAGCGCGAGCGGCGGCGCCGGCTGTTTGGCCTCGCCGCCGATCACGGCGTCGCGCTCGGGGCCACCGGGACCCACCCGTGGTCGGACTACCGCGACCAGAAGATCATCGACACCGAGCACTACCACCGCGTCGAGGAGGGGCTGAAGTACGTGGCGTGGCGCAATAACACGTTCTCGCTCCACGTCCACGTCGGGGTCCGCGGCGCCGATCGCGCCGTCCTCGTGTGCGACCGCCTACGGCCGGTGCTGCCGATGCTGCTGGCCATTTCGGCCAACTCGCCCTTCCTGGACGGTCGCGATTCCGGGCTCCACAGCGCCCGCACCCAGATCTTCACCAAGAGCTTCCCGCGCTGTGGCGTTCCCGACGCGTTCGGCAGCTGGTCGGCCTTCGCCGAATACATCGATTTCCTCGTCTCGACCCGCTCGATCGTCGAGTACACCCAGGTGTGGTGGTCGATACGCCCCCACTTCTCGTTCGGGACGGTGGAGGTGAGGATCTGCGACGCCCAGATGACCGGGTCCGAATCCGAGGCGCTGGCGGCGCTGATCGTCGCCTGTGTCGCCCAGGCGGCGCGCGACGTCGACGATGGCGTGCCGTTCACCGATCTCCCCCGCCGTTTGATCGAAGAGAACGTCTGGCGGGCGGTTCGCTACGGGCTCGACGGAGAGCTGCTCGATCTCGACCGCGGGGAGCCGTATCCCGCTCCGGAGGCACTCGATCGCCTGCTCAGCTGGTCGGCGCCGGTCCGGGCGGAGCTTGGGATCGAGGTCGGGCTGCCGTCGCTCAACGGCGCCCAACGCCAGCGTCGGATGACCGACGCCGGGGTGAGCCTGTTTGAGGCCTATGCCGCGGTCGTGGCCGAGACCCGCGGCACGTATGCTGGAAGTGCAGCGCAGGTGACCCGCTAGGGCGCGGCCGTCAGGCGCCACCGATTAAGTCCAATGAGTAGCGAAGGCACAGAGCCCACCGAAGAGGAGCTTCGAGCGGCGTACGAGGCCGAGCTCAAGCGGCTCCGCGTCGAGCACGTGCTGCTCGACAACGTGGCGGCACTCGCGAACCTGGGGATGCGGCGAACCGGCCTGGCCCCGGGGACGGAGGGCGAGCGGGATCCCGACCAGGTTCGGTTGGCGGTCGAGTCGATCCGGGCGCTTCTGCCCGTGCTCGAGGAGGCCGCGCCCACCCAGATCGGCGCGATCCGCGACGCCGTCTCGCAGCTGCAGCTCGCCTTCGTGAGGATCGGCGGCCAGCCGCCGGTGCCGGCCGGGGCGGCTGGTGGCGAGGGTCCGCCTGCTCAGGCACCGCCCACCCAGGGTCCCGCTGGTCAGTTGCGCCCTGATCAGCCGCCGACCGAGGCCGAGGCGCCCAAGCCCGGCGAGCCCGGTCCGGCCCAGCGCAGCGGGCGGCTCTGGATACCCGGGCAATAGCGCGGTCCGCGCCCGTGGCGTCGTCGCGCCGGGCCGGACGCTAAACTGCCGCCTTTCCGGGCCTCCGCTCGATTGTTACGGGTGGCGGCCTTTCCCGTTTGTTGGCTGCGCTTGCGCGCGCCGTCTCGCTAACTCAGACCTTCTCCGGAGGAACCTCCTTGTCTAGCTTCCTTGCCCACCATGGCGTCATCATTGCGCTCGTTTGCGCTGCTGCCGCCATTGGTTACGGCGTGCTGACCTCGCGCGCGCTGCTCGCGCTGTCGCCCGGCAACGAAACGATGCGCACGATCTCGGCCGCGGTGCAGGAAGGCGCGAGTGCGTACCTGAACCGGCAGTACACGACGATCGCGGGCGTCGGGGTGATCCTGTTCATCGTGCTGATCCCGATCCAGAACATCCGGGTGGCGATCGGGTTCCTGATCGGCGGCCTGTTCTCGGCCTCGGCGGGCTACATCGGCATGAACGTGTCGGTCCGTGCCAATGCGCGGGTGGCCGAATCGGCGCGCAGTGGCGTGTCGCGTGCGCTCGAGGTCGCCTTCCGCGGCGGGGCGGTGACCGGCCTGCTCGTGGTCGGCCTTGCCCTACTGGGCGTCGCCGGCTACTACGGCGTGCTGACCTGGATTGCCGGCGAGAGTCAGAAGCACGCGGTCGACGCGTTGATCGGCTTGGGCTTCGGCGGGTCGCTGATCTCAGTGTTCGCGCGTCTCGGCGGCGGGATCTTCACGAAGGCCGCCGATGTCGGCGCCGACCTCGTCGGCAAGATCGAGGCGGGGATCCCGGAGGACGACCCGCGCAACCCAGCGGTGATTGCCGACAACGTTGGCGACAATGTCGGCGACTGCGCCGGTATGGCCGCGGACCTGTTCGAGACCTACGCCGTGACCGCGGTGGCGGTCATGCTGCTCGGCGTCCTGCTCTTCAGCCAGCAGTCGTCGGTGGCGCTCTATCCGCTGGTCCTCGGCGCCGTCTCGATCATCGCCTCGATCATCGGGACGTTCGCCGTGCGGTCGCGTGCCGGGAACGTCGAGCGCGCGCTCTACCAGGGACTGATCGTCTCCGGCGTGCTCGCGGCCCTCGCCTTCATCCCGATCACGTACTGGATGATGCACGGCCTCACGTTCAAGAGCACCGGGCTGGCCGCGCCGCACTGGTGGAAGTACTACCTGTGCGCGTTGATCGGGATCGGCGTCACGGCGTGCCTGTTCGTGATCACCGACTACTTCACCTCGACGCGGTTTGCCCCGGTCAGGAGCACGGCGCGTGCCTCGCAGACCGGGCACGCCACCAACATCATCCAGGGACTTGCGCAGGGGTACCAGTCGACGGCTCCGCCGGCGATCGTGCTCGCGCTCGGAATCCTCGGAGCGTGGAAGCTGGGCGGTGGAGGCACCACCGGGATCTACGGCATCGGCGTCGCCGTGATGGCGCAGCTGTCGCTCACCGGTCTGATCGTCGCGCTCGACGCGTTCGGGCCGATCACCGACAACGCCGGCGGGATCGCCGAGATGGCCAACCTCCCCGAGGAGGTCCGCAACGTCACCGACCCGCTCGACGCCGTCGGCAACACGACCAAGGCCGTGACCAAGGGATACGCGATCGGCTCGGCCGCCCTCGCCGCGCTCGTGCTGTTCAACGCGTTCGAGACCGAGGTCGTCGACGCCGGTAAGCATCCGAACTTCTCGATCGGCAACCCGGCGGTTTTGATCGGCCTGCTGCTCGGAGGGATGATGGTCTACCTGTTCGCCTCGCTGGCCATGGAGGCGGTCGGCCGCGCCGGTGGCGCCGTCGTCGAGGAGGTGCGCCGCCAGTTCCGCGAGCACCCCGGGATCATGGACGGCACCGAGCAGCCCGAGTACGGAGCCGCCGTGAGCCTGGTGACCCGTGCTGCACAGCGCGAAATGATCCTGCCCGCGCTCATCCCGATCGTGATCCCGTTCGTCGTCGGGGTGATCAGCATCGAGGCCCTCGGTGGCCTCCTCATCGGGGTGATCGTCGTCGGGCTGTTCGTCGCGATCTCGATGACCTCGGGCGGCGGCGCGTGGGACAACGCCAAGAAGTTGATCGAGGACGGTGCGTACGGCGGGAAGGGCTCCGAGGCCCATGCCGCCGCGGTGACCGGCGACACGGTCGGAGATCCCTACAAGGACACCGCCGGGCCGGCCATCAACCCGATGATCAAGGTGGCCAACATCGTGGCGCTGTTGATCATCCCGATCATCACCTGACGAGGGCGCACGCCCTCCTGGGTGCCCGGCGCGGCTTCTGATCTGCGGACTGCGCCGTCGCCCACGCGAGGGCACCCAGAAGGTCATCGCGACCTCGCCAGGTGGACCGGGCGCTCCAACAGCTTGTTGGAGCCGGGGAATCGGAACGCTCCGCCCGCCGAAGCTGCCATGCACAATTCTTCACTCGATCCCGCCCGCGCTAGCTAGCCTGCCTTCCTGCAAATGCCACTACAGTGCAGGCCATGTTCATCCTGATCGTCGGTTCGGGGCGAGTCGGCTCCGAGGTGGCCAAGCGGGCGCTCGACGCGGGGCACGAGGTGTCGGTGCTCGACAGCGACCCGTTGTCGCACGAGCGGCTCGATAAGGATCAGCTCACCACGTGGGAAGACGCGGGGGGCAGGTTCACGGTGAGCACCGCGCTCGAGATCGACGGCCTGATCGAGGCCGGGATCGAGGACGCCGACGTGTTCATGGCCGCCACCAGCGGCGACAACACGAATCTGGTCATCGCCCAGATCGCCCAGCGCCGGTTCAAGGTCAGGCGCGTCGTGTGCCGCGTCGCCGACCCCGGCCGTGCGTCTTGGTACGCCGAGCAGGGTCTGCTGACCATCTGCCCGACGCAAGTTGCGATTGACGAAGCGTCGCGCGTGGTACTAGCGTGACTGAGCAAGCGTGCTATGACGCGTTATCGGCGGCGCCTTGCGGCGGCGCCCTGGCTGTCATGAGGGACCGACCATGTATGTGATCATCGCCGGCGCCGGGAAGGTGGGCTGGAACCTGGCCCGCGAGCTGATCGCCAAGGAGCGCGAGGTGACGCTGATCGAGTCCGATCACGCGCGCTACCGCGTCGTCGAGGAGGAGCTCGAGCACGCCGTCCAGTACGGCGACGCCACCGAGCTGTGGGTTCTCGAGCGCGCCGGCATCCAGCGCGCCGACCTGGTGATCGCCGTCACCGGCGACGACGAGGACAACATCCTGATCTGCCAGATGGCCAAGGAGAAGTACGGCGTCCAGCGGATCGTCGCCCGCGTCAACAACCCGCGCAACCTCCTGCACTTCAAGCTGCTCGGGATCCAGCCCGCGGTCTCCGCGACCGACCTGATCCTGCGACTGATCGAGCACGAAGTGCCCGAGTACGGTCTCGTCCAACTGCTCGCGCTCGAGGAGGAACACCTGGAGATCATCGAGATGGAGGTCGCCGCAGGCTCGCCCGCGGCCGGCCACAAGGTCGCCGAGGTCACGCTCCCCGAGGGCTCGCTGATCATCTCCGTACTGCGCGACGGCACCGGCTTCGTACCGAAGGCCGAATCGGTGATCGAGGCCGGCGACCAGGTGCTGCTGATCCTCGATCCGGGGCTTGAGGGCGAGATCACCCCACGTTTCTCCGCCAACGGCGGCGACTCGACCCGCGACTGAGCCGGGATGGCCGAGCGCCAGGTCGACTTCCTGTTGGTCGGGGGTGGGATCGCGGGCGGCAACTGCGCGCGGTGGCT
>DATBYI010000182.1:0-3077 GCA_036513815.1 Solirubrobacteraceae bacterium | reverse complement strand
GTACTTCGCCGAGTCGATTGCCGAGAAGATCGAGTTCGAGGGGCCCGAGACGGTGGCGGCCGTGATCCTCGAGCCGGTGCAGAACGCCGGCGGATGCTTCACCCCGCCGCCGGGCTACTTCCAGCGGGTGCGGGAGATCTGTGACGAGTACAACGTGCTGCTCATCTCCGACGAGGTGATCTGCGCCTGGGGCCGGCTCGGCGAGTGGTTTGGCGCGATCAAGTACGACTACCTCCCCGACGTGATCACGACGGCCAAGGGGCTGACCAGCGCGTACGCGCCGATGGGCGCGGTGATCGCCACCGACCGGGTGGCGGCACCGTTCATGACCGGCACCAACAGCTTCACGCACGGATTCACGTTCGCGGGGCATCCGATCTGCTCCGCGGTGGCGATGGCCAACCTCGACGTGATCGAGCGCGAAGGCGTGATCGAGCACGTGCGGGCCAACGAGGGGCCGTTCCGCGCGATGCTCGATTCGCTGCGCGACCTGCCGATCGTCGGCGACGTGCGCGGAGCCGGCTTCTTCCAGGCGATCGAGCTGGTCAAGGACAAGGAGACCAAGGAGTCCTTCGACGACGAGGAGTCCGAGACGCTGCTGCGCGGCTTCCTGTCCGGCGAGCTCTACCGCCGTGGCCTGATCTGCCGCGCCGACGACCGCGGCGATCCGGTCATCCAGCTCTCGCCGCCGCTGATCGCCGGCCCCGAGCAGTTCGCTGAGATCGAGGAGATCTTGCGGAGCGTGCTCACCGAGGCCGGGGAGCGGATGCGCGTTCACCACAGCGACCACCACTTCAGCGCGCAGGAGGAAACGCGCCGCGGCTGATGCTGACCGTCGGGGGCCTGTTACGCGATCTGGACGTCAGCCTGCTCGCAGGAGAACGTGGTCTCCACCTGCCCGTGCGCTGGGTGCACATCTCTGAGCTGCTCGATCCCACCCCGTGGCTGTCGGGAGGCGAGCTGCTGCTGACCACCGGGATGCAGCTCGAGACGCCGGATCAGGCGCGTGAATACGTGGCACGGCTGGCCGACCACCATCTGGCCGGGCTCGGGTTCGGGACGGGCTTCAAGCACGCATCCGTGCCCGAAGCGCTGCTCGAGGTGGCGGCCGAGCGCGAGTTCCCGGTGTTCGAGGTGCCCTACGAGGTGCCGTTCATCGCGATCACCGAGGCGGCCTTCACCCAGCTCGTAAACGAGCAGTACGCGGTACTGCGGCGGGCGCTCGGTGCCCAGGAACGGCTCGAGCGGATCGTCCTGTCCGAGCGCGGCCTCGAGGCGCTGGTCAGCGCGCTGGCGACGCTGATCGGCGCGGCGGTCGTGGTGTTCGACTCGCGCGGCGAGCCGCTCGAGCAGCACGCCTTCCGCCGCCCGATCGATCCCGAGGTGCTCGAGGCGCTCCGCGGCGAGGTCCGCGAGCGGGCCCGCCGGCGCGAGTCACGGGCGTTCATGCCCTCGCTCGTGGACGGCAACCAGGGCCTCGCGCTGCCCGTCGCCTCCGACGGGGCGCCGCGGGCGTCCGGGTCCAGTTCGAACGGTGCCGGGAGCGGGCGGGACCGTGTGCGCCCGCCCGAGGCGTGGCTCGTGGCGATCAAGGACGCCGGGCCGCTGTCGGACTTCGACCGGCTGACCCTGCACCAGGCGGTCACGATCGTCGCGCTCGAGCTGCTCCGCGCCCGAGTGGCGGGCGACACCGAGCGCCGGCTGGCCGGCGACGTGCTCGACGCGATCGTCAGCGGGGAGCTGGCCGGCACCGAGCTCGCGCGCCGGCTCGGGCCGTTCGGCCTGTCCGACCGGGTGGCGGCGATCGTGCTCGGGCGAAACGCCGACGCGCGGACGTCGGCCGCATCGCTCGAGGGCGCGCTGTGGAGCGCCCTGCGCGAGGAGTCTCTGCCGGCACTTGTCGCGTCGGTGGGACCGCTCGCCTGCGCGCTCGTAGCGGGCGGGGCCGACGAGGACCTGTTCGCGCTCGGCGAGCGCGTCGCGGCGAGCGCCGACGGCGAGCTGCCCGGCTCGGTGCGGCTCGGAATCGGGCGCGCGGTGCCCGTGGTCGACGCCCGGCGAAGCTTTCACGAGGCCCGGTGCGCGCTCGAGGCCCTCGGACTCGGCATCGCCGCCTCGGCGGATGGGAACGGCTCCGGGTCCTCGGCACACGTCCAGGTCGCGACCTACAAGGACCTCGGCTCCTTCCAGCTGCTCCTCTCGCTCCAGGACGAGGAGGCCCTGCGGCTGTTCTGCGACTCGATCCTCGGCCCGATCGAGGCCAGCGAAGGACCCTACGGCGGCGAGCTGATGCGCTCACTCGAGGCGTTCATCGAGGAGAACGGCCAGTGGGAGCGGGCGGCCAGGCGGCTCTACTGCCACCGCCACACGCTGCGCTACCGGATCCGGCGGGTCGAGGAGCTGACGGGTCGGAATCTGTCGTCCGCGCGGGACCGGATCGAGTTCTGGCTGGCGCTGCGCGGGCGCCAGCTGGTGGCATCGGATTGATTCGCATGGGATGACGGCAAATCACGGGAAGGCGGTCTTAGGGTGAAGGTCGGGGTTCCATCAGAGGTCAAGTCGGACGAGTACCGGGTGGCGCTGACGCCGGCCGGCATTCGCGAGCTCGCCGACGCGGGCCACGAGGTGTTCGTGCAGAGCGGCGCCGGGGTCGGCTCCGCCATCTCCGACGACGCGTACGCCGCGCAGGGCGCGACGATCGTCCCGGACGCGGATGCCGTGTTCGAGGAGGCGACGCTGATCGTCAAGGTCAAGGAGCCCCAGCCGCCGGAGGTGGCCCGGCTCGAGCCCCGCCACGTCCTGTTCACCTATCTTCATCTGGCGGCCGACGCCGATCTGACGCGCGGGCTGATGGCCTCCGGCGCGACCTGCATCGCCTACGAGACGGTCGAGGACGCGCGGGGACGGCTGCCGCTGCTCGCGCCGATGTCCGAGGTGGCGGGCAAGATCGCCACCCAGGCCGGCGCGTTCATGCTCGAGAAGCCGCTCGGCGGGCGGGGGATTCTTCTCGGCGGTGTTCCCGGCGTCGCCGCGGCCAACGTGATGGTCATCGGCGGTGGGGTCGTCGGCATGAACGC
>DATBYI010000181.1:0-2199 GCA_036513815.1 Solirubrobacteraceae bacterium | reverse complement strand
GGCGGCGCCTCCCGGCCCGGCTCGCGAGAAGGCACGCTGGCTGCTCGAGGAGCTGCGCGTGTCGTACTTCGCCCAACCGCTGGGCGTCCGCGGCCCAGTGTCCGCGAAGCGGGTCAGAACAACCCTCAAGCAATCGGCATAACTCTCGCGCTCCAGCGGACGAGATCGTTCACCTTCCAACATCGCTCACACCTCGCCCGGCAGAACCCCAAGCGCGTCGGCCACAGCGAGAAGTCGCAAGCAAAGCCAGACGATCCACATGTCCCCGATGCGGCGGCTGGACCCGACCCGACTGGAGCACAAAAGCAATCGTCGGTTCAAGCGCGCGGGTGGGCCCTCATGGCTGTGCCTGCGGGCTGCCTACGGAAGTCGCCGTCTTCTCCTTCGCGAGGAAGCGGGAGTCCGGCCAGAGCGGTGCTTCTCGTTCGGACCGGGAGCGAGGCCGGCGTTGGCGAGGATGGCTGCTCGCCAACGCGAGCGAGAGCCAGGTGCGCTTGCAGGTCGTCGCGGATCAGGCCGGGTTGTGGTTGCTTACATCAGGATCAGTTTGTGCCGGCCAGCGCGGGCTGGGGCTCGCGGATCGTGGTCTTGGCAACCGCGTCGGAGAGCTCGTCGCGGCGGACGAGCGCGAAGATCGCCGGGACGGCGAGCAGCGCGATCGCGCCGAGCACCCACAGCGCCTGCTGGAAGCCGCCGGTGAGGGCCGCGGGTGCGGCGGTGCCGGCGTGCACCAGCGTCTGGGTGTGGCTCGCCGCCAGGCTTGAGGCGATTGCGATCCCGATCGCTCCGCCGAGCTGCTGGCTGGTGTTCAGGAGCCCTGACGCGAGCCCGGCCTGGTGCTCTGAGACGCCGGCGAGCGCGGCGATCGAGATCGGGATGAACGCGAAGGCGGTCCCGGCGCCGGCAACGACGAACGGGCCGGCGAGGTTCGCGAGGAAGTGTCCGTGGACGGGCGCCTGGGTCGCCCAGAGCACGCCCGCGGCGATCAGCGTCATCCCGATCATCATCACGACCTTGGCGCCGCCACGGGTGACCAACGCCTGTGAGATGCCAGCGAGGACGATCGAGGTCAGCGACGCGGCCAGCCATGCAAGACCGGTCTGCAGAGCGCTGTAGTGCAGCACCTCCTGCATGTAGAGGGTGCCGACGAAGATGAACGCGAAGAAGCTACCGCCCAACAGCAGTCCCGCCGCGTTCGCGCCGGCGAGCGTGCGCAGCTGGAAGATCGACAGTGGCAGCACGGGCTCCTTCACCCGGTTCTCGATCACGAGGAATGTGGCGATCAGCGCCGCCGATGCCGCCAGCAAAGCGACGGTCCGGGTGGCGCCCCAGCCGTACTGCGGCGCCTGGGCGATCGCGTCGACCAGTAGCACGAGCCCGCCCGTGCCCGCGATCGCACCGAGCGCGTCAAACCGCCGGCGCGTGGTGGCGAGCCGGCTGTCGGGCACGATCCTGGGTGCGAGCGCCAGGGTGGCGGCCCCGATCGGGACGTTCAGATAGAAGATGTACTGCCACCCGGCGTAGCGGGTGAGAAGGCCGCCGGCGATCACACCACAGGTCGCCCCGCCGGCGCCGAGCCCGCCCCAGATCCCGAGCGCCTTGTTGCGCTCGGCGCCTTCGGCGAACATGTTCATCACGATCGATAGGGCGGCGGGCAGCATGAGCGCCGCGCCAAGTCCCTGGACGGCCCTCGCCGCAATAAGCGACACCTCGCTGATGGACAGCGCGGCTCCCAGCGACGCCGCCGTAAACAACGAAAGCCCGACCATCAGGATCCGGCGGCGGCCCAGCAGGTCCGCCGCGCGACCGCCGAGCAGCATGAAGCCGCCGAACGTGAGCGCGTACGCCGTCACCACCCATTGCAGATTGGTCGCGCTGAAGTGCAGATCGCGACCGATCGTGGGCAGCGAGACGTTGACGATCGTCAGATCGATGACCGTCATGAAGAACGACACCGCCAACAGCGCGAACGCGCGCCAGCGATTGATATTCGGGGATGTCGACGTCATCGGACCTCCGGCGGTCGGGACAGGGACAGAAGATTGGGTGTTGGTGTGGTGTTGCATCACGGCCTCCTCTTGGGGCTGTTGTCGCTACGACGAATGGGACGCCGTGATCGGGACACGCCGATGCTGAGGCCGCGCTGCGTACGCGTAGGGGTGATGGAACAGCTCGAGCGCGCGCTCGCCCTCGCGTACC
>DATBYI010000180.1:0-4206 GCA_036513815.1 Solirubrobacteraceae bacterium | reverse complement strand
GTGCCGAGGTAGGCCCGGATCACTCGCTCATCCCTGAGCACCTCGGCGGTCGGACCGGAGGCGAGCAGCTTGCCGAAGTCGAGCACCGCCGTCACCTCGCAGCACGCCGAGACGAGGCTCATGTCGTGGTCGACGAGGATCGTGAGCGCGTCCGAATGCTCGGGGATCCGGCGGATCACGTCACCCAGGTGTTCGGTCTCGTCGTCGGGCAGCCCCGCCGCCGGCTCGTCGAGCAGCACCAGCCGAGGCCGGCCGACCACCGCGCGCGCCACCTCGACCATGCGACGCTGGCCGGCACCCAGGCCGCCCACCCTGGTCTCGGGGTCGATGTCGAGCCCGACGAAGCGGATCGCGTCGATCACCTCCTGACGGCGCGAACCGCCGCCCATCTTGGAGTGCTCGTGGATCATCGCCACGTTGTCGAACACCGACAGTTCCTCGATCGCCTGCTCGGTCTGGAAGGTGCGCCGCACGCCCCAGCGCGCGCGCTGGTAGTGGACCATCTGCAGCAGGTCCTCGTCGAACGCGGTCACGCTCCCCGACACCGGTCGCACGAAGCCGCTCAGCACGTTGAAGAAGGTGGTCTTGCCCGCGCCGTTGGGACCGATCAGACCGCACGTGCCGCGCTCGAAGCGCAGGCTCATATCGTCCAGGGGCGTCACCCCGCCGAAGCGGACCGTCATGTCGGAGACCTCGATCATGCCTCGCCACTGGTCGATGGCTCCGGCCGGCGCACGAGCCGCATCACCAGGCGGGCTAGTCGGGCAACGTCCTTGGGCATCTGGTCGACGATCCCGCGCGGCGCGGTGGTCAGCACCTGCAGCACCCCGACACCGAACAGAATCGTCAGCCAGTCGGGGGAGATGCCCCAGCTGGTGAACAACTGGGGCAGGAACTGCAGTAGGAAGCCGGCCAGGATCGCCCCCCACACGCTGTAGGCACCACCCATCAGCACGACGGCGAGCAAGGTGATCGAGTCCTGGGTTTGGAAGTCGATCGAGTACAGGTAGTGCAGCGAGCCGGCCAGCACGCCGCCCGCGACGCCGGTCACGAACGACGCCAGCGCGAACGCCCACAGCTTGTACAGCGTGGTGTTGATGCCTGCCGCGAGCGCGGCAGACTCGCTCTGGCGGATCGCCGCCCACGCCCGTCCCGGCTTACTGCGAAGGTGTCCGAGCACGAGCAGGAACATCAGGATCGCGATGACCACCGAATAGCGGAAGAACGCGGAGTCGCCCTGGGCGATATTCGGGCGGCGGATCGGCGGGATGTGGACCGAGCTGCCGTTGTAACCGAGGAAGCCGTGCCCGCCGTTCGGGAAGTTCGTGGTGGCGAGCACGACGGTGATCGCGCCGGCCAGCATCAGCGTGATCAGCGCCAGGTACAAGCCTCGCAGCCGCAGCGCGGGAAGGCCGACCATCGTCCCGAGCACCATCGTGATCAGGCCCGCCGCGAGGAGCACGATCGGGTACGGCAACGAGGTCGCGAACAGGATCCGGGCAGCGACCCAGGCGCCGATGGCGAGGACGGCCGCCTGGCCGAGCGAAACCATTCCCACGCGCCCGACCAGCACTCCGAGACCGAGGGCGACGATCGCGTAGATCGCCGTCTGCGTGCTCGCGTCGATGTAGTAAGTGCTGAACAGGGAGGGCAGCGCGAGCAGCACGAACACCAGCAGCGCCACGATCACGATGGGGCGGATGAACGACCGGGGGTCCCTCGAACGTGCACGAGACGTTGCGCTGCTGCCGCCCTCCACCCCGGCGGCGTCCTCGGTCGCGCTTTCCACCCCTGTCGCGTCCACGCGCTAGATGCCCTCTCTCGATATCGAGATCACGCGTTTGCGGTTGAGCACGAGCAGGGCGGCGGCCGCGAGCACGAATGGGGTCAGGTCACGGTAGTTGGTGATCGAGTTGATCGGCGTGATCAACGCGTCCACCGTCCCTACCACGAGCGCCGCGACGAACGTGATCGAGATCGAACGCAGCTGCGCGATTAGCGTCGCGGCCAGCGACGAGATGACCAGGAACGTGAGCGTCGTGGCGTCGAGCGCCACCAGGTCGGCCAGCAACACTCCGGCGATCCCGGACAAGAGGCCACATCCAAACCAGGCCGCTGCCTCGACCCGTCTCACCGGCACCCCCAGCGTGGCGGTGATCTCGCGATCGTTCGCCATCGCGCGCATCGCGGTGCCGAGCTTCGTGTAGCGCAAGAACGCCGACGTGGCCACCGCGATCACGAGGCCGAGCGCGATCGCGATCACGTTCGTTAGCTCGACCTGGATCCCTGAGACCATGAACGTGTTGTTGTCGGTCGGCAGCGTGATCGAGCGCGACGCGCCGCCGCTCGAGGTCCACAGCAGGTCCATCACCCCAAGCAGAATCAATGTCAACCCGAGCGTCGCGGTGGCCTTGACCAGCGGGTCGCGCTTGGCCAAGGCCGGGCCGAACACCATCCCGTAGACGAGCGTGAGCACGCCTCCGAACAGCACACAGACCGCGTACGCCAGCCACTCGTTCCAACCTGAATGGTTGATGAGCGACCAGGCGATCAGCGCGCCCATAGCTCCGACTGCTCCAAACGCCAGGTTCAGCACCCCGGTGGCCCGATACAGGACCACCATCCCGACTCCGGAAAGGGCGTACACGCCGCCCAACGACAAGCCGGTGACGAGAAACGGCTGGAAGTCCTGCCAGCTCGGCAGACCCAAAATGCCGGACGTAATGAGCATGTCAGCAGCTGCGATCGCGCCGATCGCCTGTGGATCCTACTTCGTCAGAGACGTGTGCCTCTCTTTATGAGCCACTCGGCTGTCCCGGTGCCAGCGGTGCCGTACCGGCTGCCGCGCGATACTGGGCGATCTGCGGATCGACCGCGGAAATCAGCGTGCAGCCTTGCTTAAGCACCATCTTCCCGTTGTCCGGGGTGACCGTGTAGTCCTCGTTGTTGGCGATGTGGAGCGGGTAATCGCCGAACGTCCACAGCTGGCACAGCATCCCGGTGTTGTAGTTCTTGATGGCCTTGAACGCCGCGTTGACGCTCGCCGTCGTGTAGGGACCTGTGATCGACTCCAGCGCGTGTTGCGCGATCTCACCCATCGTGAATCCCATCTCGCTGAAGGCGCCGATCCCGCCGGAGACGTCCGAGCCGTACTGCTTTAGGATCGCCCTGTACAGGTTCATCGTCGGAGTGTTGGTGGCGTCGGGATCGGCCAGCTCGGCGTTCACGAAGAACTTGCCATCCCACTTCGAACCGAGCGAGGTGGCCAGGAAGTCCGTGTTGCACGGCGTCGAGCACGCCCACGCCTTGACCCGATTCTCGAGTCCCAGCTTCTGCGCCGCCTGCAGGATCACCAGGGCCTCGGGCGGGGTGAAGTTCAGCACCACCGCGCCGTTCGGGCCGGCGTCGTCGACCTCCTTGAGCGCCACCGAGTCGGCGTCGTTGATCGGCACGTTCTCGGTCAGCTGCGTGATCGGCACGTGCGCGTTCGCGGCGAGCGCCGCCGGGCCTGCGGCGATGTAGCCGGTGCCGGGCACGTTGGACTGGTCGAACACGATCTTGCTCGGGTGCAGCGTGAGCACGTACTGCTCGGCTCCGTCGGAGCTGTAGCGCGGCCCCATGTTCACGTCGGCGTAGTTCGGAGTCGAATAGCACTCGGGTGCGATTCCGGCCGCGATCACGTAGTAGTGGTTCTTCTCCCAGTAGCTGTGGTTGATCGTGCACTCGAGGATGCTCGAGCTGCCGGAGACCCCGTCGACGTGATCGGTCTGGGTGAGCTTGCTCGCGTCCGCCGCGATCTGCGCCGGCTGGGTGGCCTCGGTCAGCTTGGTCAGGCTGATCGGGTGGCCGTTGACGCCGCCGTTCGCGTTCACGCAGGCGAAGTACGCGCCCTCCATGTTCTCGATGTCGGTGAAGTCCGTGCCGGGCTCCTTGGTGTTGATGGCTCCGAGCGTGATCGGCGTGCCGGTCGCGGCGGTGCCGGGCTTCGGTCCGCAGGACGAGGTGCCGCTCGACGCGCTGGCCGAGCTCGCCGTCGAGCTTGTCGTACTCGAGCTTGCTGCGGGGGCGCTGCTACTACTGGTGCTGCTACTGCTCTTGCTGCTCCCGCAGCCAGCCACAAAGAGCAATCCGAGGGCCGCCACGATCGACAGCCCAAGCCGCACGCGCGGCACGTGATGGAACATCCTCACCGATCTCCTCCTCCTC
>DATBYI010000179.1:0-4567 GCA_036513815.1 Solirubrobacteraceae bacterium | reverse complement strand
CGATTCCTTGTCGGGTGATCGGGAGTTCGGTCGCTAGCGTGCTGGCTGTCGCTTCGCCGTGCTCGAGCAGCAGGTCGAGCAGGCGGAGCCGCATCGGATCGCCGAGCGCGGCCCACAGCCGATCGGCGTCCTCGCCGTCTCGCGTCATTGCACGTGCGTCGAGCCCGTAACTCGCGCCGCATACGCGCGCAGTTCGTCGAGCTCCCTGATCCAGCCGGAGGCGTTCTGGTCGGCGTAGCCGGCTCGCTCGTGCTCGGGCCAGGACAGATCCGAGAAGCCGCTCTCGACGACTCGCAGGTGGGTCCCGGCACCTGTCGGTGTGAGCGTCATCACGACCAGGGTGGAGCCACCCGGGACCGGATCCTGTCCGTCCCGCAGCACCCAGCGGAACGCGAACGTCACCGGTGGCTCAACGGTCTCGACGGTCGCGCGGTAGGCGCCGCGACCGTGCCAGGTGAGCAGAATCGCGCCGCCCGGCCGCAGGTCGATCTCGGCCTCGTCACTGAACCAGCCGGCCAGATGCCGCGCCTCGGTGACGATCGACCACACCACCTCCGGGGGCGCCTCGATGTCGATCTCCCGGGTGATGGTGTCGGGCAGCACGGCCGTGACGATACCACGGACGCGCAACTTGTAGTTGCGCATCTGGAGTGGATGTGCAACCATTGGTTGCGCTTTATCCCCACGACCGCCTGGAGATGGACATGACGACAGCACCGCCACATACCTTTATCGCGTCGATGCAGGTCACGCTTGACGGCTTCAGCCGCGACGCGGAGGGCCAGGCCGACTGGGTGGACTCCTGGGCCGACGGCCTCGGACTCCTGCCGGCGATCGACGCGTTCGTTCTCGGTGCCGGAATGCTCCCCGAGTACGAGACGTTCTGGGCGGCGGTCCGAGATGACCCGGCGACTGTCGGGGAGTGGCTGGGACGCGACCCATACCCGCGCGAGGTCGAGTACGCGCACGTCGCCGCTGAGACCCCGCACCTGGTCCTCTCGACCGCCCTGGGCGAGGCCGCCTGGCCGACGGCGCGCATCGTTAGCCTCGACGAGCTCCGGGGGTTCAAGGCGCAGCCCGGTGGCGCCGTGTACGTGGTTGGCGGTGCTGGGCTGGTCCGGAGCCTGATGGATGCCGGGCTGCTGGACGAGCTTCGCCTGATCGTGCACCCCGTCCTCGTCGGGGCCGGGGCGGGCCTGTTTGACGGGATCGCCCGGCGACAGGACCTGGAGCTCGTCGACAGCGAGCGCACCGCCGCCGGTCGGATCAACGTCACCTACCGCGTCACAGCCGGGCCGTCCGATCATGCCCAGTGATTTCACGCAGAGCGTCATCGCCGAGTTCCGGGCAAACAAGGGACGGGTCGGCGGAGAGCTGGCCAGCACGCCGATCCTCCTCATCCGCCACTTCGGCGTCAGAACGAGGGCCGAGCGCGTCACCCCAGTCGCATACAGCTCGTTGCCCGACGGGCGGCTCGTGATCGCTGCCTCCAACGGCGGGTCGCCGACACACCCCGCCTGGTACCACAACGTCACGGCACACCCGGCGATCGAGGTCGACCTCGGCACCGAAACGTTCACTGCACTAGCGGAAGAAGTCACCGGCGCCGCGCGCGCCGAACTGTGGCCCAAGCTGATTGCGGCGTCACCCACACTGGGCGAGTTTCAAGCCAAGACAACGCGACAAATCCCCCTACTCACGCTCAGCAGGCGCACGTCCTGAGCAGCGCTTCGAACGACAGCTAATCCCTCACTCCCGACCGATGCAGCACAACCACAACTGAAATGCCACGCATGCAATCGGGCCGCCTGGGCCAGGGCGACGATCGCAATCGGGTACCGCAGCGCGGCCGCCGTTCAACACCAAGGCACTGACTTGACTAGGCGACCGAAGGCGCGCGCCGGCGAGCCGGCCGCCTGCGGCGGTGGCTCTTGCCAGTCCTCTGCGCGGTGTCTACCTCTTGCTCTGGCGGCTGTTCGGATTGCGCACCAGAGTATTGGTCGGTGACGGAGACTGCAGCCAGCATTCGCATCCGAAGTGACGGGGTCAGCTGGTACGCGTGCAGCGCGCTTGCTCGTACGCGCAGGCAAGCCACGAGATCGTCAGTACGACGACGAGGATCGGCGACGGTCTGCCTATCCGCAACCGCGATTGCCGCGGCTGGCTGGCCGTTGAGGTAGCCAATCAACGCCGGCCCGTGGAGCCGGCCACGGCCATCGAGTTCGGCTAACCGGGCCAGGCTCGCGGCGTCATCGTCGGTAGCGAGACGTATGAGGTATCTGTTGGCGGCGAACACGGCGGTCTCCTTCCAAGGATGCAAATCGATGATGTGGGAATGACTGCCTGCCACGCTACGCGCTGCAAGCGCTCCTGTCATGACTCGAGCTGACTTACCGTTGCACCCGCGGGAAGCGACCCCACCATTGCGTCGGTGATCAGACCTGACTATCCCGGCGAGGCGACGGAAGGATGGCTGGATATGAGCCTGCCTGCTGGTTTGCCTCAGGTCGCGGATCGGCGTTGAGTAGCGAGATCGGCGAGTACCAGGCCCGAGCTTCGGGGCACCTCAAGAGCGCTCTCTCTGACGCCGGCTCGGTCCACGCAGCGGCTCCGCCGGCCGTGAGGACCACAGACGAGCAGCCGGGCGTGCGGTTACGGGCGCGGCGTGTGGCGGCGGCGGTCGAGCGCGTCGAGGATGAGGTCGAGTCCCCAGGCGAACTCGACGGTGTTGTCGTAGCCGGTCTCGGGGAGCTTGGTTGCGATCTCGGCGAGGTATGGGTAGTTGTTGAGCGCGCCGATCGCCTGCGCTCTTCTCTGCGCGGCTTTTCCGGCGTCGCTGGGTGTTTGGAATCCGAGTGTCTTCTCCTGCTGGGCGAAGCCGTATATGTAGGCGTCTTGGACCGAGTAGGCGTGGATCGCGGTCTCGAACGAGAAGCCCGCCTCGCGTAGGCAGCCCATTACCGCGTTGTGGTTTCGCAGGTTGGCCGGCCCGGGGTTCTGGGTCTCCATGAGCCCGATCGCCCAGCTGTGGCGCTTGAGCGCGTCGCGTGCCGAGATCGCCCGGCGTCGCATTGCCGAGCGCCAGTCGTCGTCGATCGAGGGAGACTCGATCTCGCCGAAGACGATGTCGACCATGCCATCGAGGAGCTCATCCTTGTTGGCCACGTGCTTGTAGAGCGCCATCGGCACCACGCCGAGCTCTTGCGCGAGCCGGCGCATGCTGAACCCGTCAAGCCCGTCCTCGTCCGCGAGCGCTACCGCAGCCTCGAGCACGAGCGGTCTGCTCAGGCGTGGCCGGCCGGTGTTCGTCTTGAGGGTCATCGCGCTTGACAAGTGTACGCCGTACACCTATAGTCGGCAGCCAAGTGTACGCCGTACACCTGACAGAGAGAGAACGATCATGGAAAGTTCAGGACAGATCCCCGCACCCTCGCCTGGCGGCGGGATGCCGCCGAGCGGCGGCCACGACTATCCGCTGACCTTGTCGGTCGACTATCCCGACCGCAGCCTCAACCGCCTAACCACCGCCCTTCGCATCTTCACGATCATCCCGATCGCGATCCTCGCCGCAGCAATCGAGGGCGGCAGCTTCGGGGCCAGCGCGGGAGGCAGCGGCGCCCGCTACGCCGGCGGAGGCATCGGAATCCTCGTCATCCCCGTGCTGCTGATGCTGCTCTTCCGCAAGAAGTACCCGCGCTGGTGGTACGACTGGAACCTGCAGCTGACCCGCTTCACCAACCGGATCGCCGTCTACTTCGCGCTGATGGACGACCGCTACCCCTCCACCGACGAGCAACAGGCCGTCCACCTGAACTTCCCCTACCCCGACGCCGAACACGACCTCAGCCGCGGTCTGCCGATCGTCAAGTGGCTGCTCGCGATCCCCCACTACATCGTGTTGTTCTTCCTCACGATCGGCGCATTGCTCGCCGCCATTCTGGCCTGGTTCGCGATCGTCTTCACCGGCCGCTACCCCCGGTCGCTGTTCGACTACATCGAGGGCGTGTTCCGCTGGCACAACCGCGTCGCGGCGTACGCCTTCCTCCTGGTCACCGACCGCTACCCGCCCTTCAGCCTGCAGTCCTAACCGTCTCTGGCTCGAGGAACGCGTCGGCCGGCGGTGACGTATGCCAAACGCTCTGGCGCCAGGCATCGCGATGACCGCAGTCCCGGCGGCGAAGCCCAAGACCGTCGCGTCCCGAGCTTGTGCTGTGACCGTACCGATCCTTGCTGGCGAAGCAGGAGCACGCGGCTGCCGCAGCGGCCCGTGCGCTCCCCAGGTCTGGCGGCGCTCGCGAACAGCTACCCGGTTCGGTTTGAAAGCTGGCCGGCGGGCCGGAGTAGGCTAGAGATGAGTGGGCCACGCCTGTTACGTAGCCGCTAGGAGGTTTCGATGCCCGGACTGAAGGGACGGCTTTCGACTGTGGTCAAGTCGAAGGTCTCAAAGCAGCTTGACCGCGCGGAGAACCCGAGCGAGACGCTTGACTATGCGTATCAGCGCCAGGTCGAGAACCTCCAGAACGTCAAGAAGGGGATCGCCGACATCGCCACCGCGAAGAAGCGGCTG
>DATBYI010000178.1:0-2780 GCA_036513815.1 Solirubrobacteraceae bacterium | reverse complement strand
GGGGGCGGAGTCGCTCGGAGTGTCGACACGGACTACGTCCACGGTCACGGAGTGCTGACTGATCGGTGCAACGCGGACTTGCCTCCCGGCGCTCGAGACGGGGGGTCGGGCAACCGAGTGGTCCGATCGGGCTCCGGCGCCCTGGCCGACCTTAGGCTTGGGCGGGGACGCGGCCGCCGCGCGCTTGGCCGTCAATGCTGGCGGCCTCACCCTCACCGCCTCAGGCCTTGACGGCGACCTCCTCGGGGTCGCCGGCAATGCCAGGACCAGCGGCCGGGCGCTTTCCTGTCCGACCGATGCGCCGAGCGACGCGGTCGTAGGTGGGCGGGTCGCGATCACGCCGACGGCTACAGCCACCGCAATGAGCGCTGGGGAGGTGGCGATCAGCAGCCGTCTACGCCTAGCGCGGTGCGCGGCATGCAGTCCGGACCGCGAGTCTGCAGCCTTGACCGGACGTTCAGTGCCGGACCACTTGCGGGCCTGGAAGGCTCCGGAGACCCCAAGCGGATCAGCTGCAACGGTCGGCTGCTCCACCAAGAGTGTCGCCACGGGCCCCGTCGCGGGCCGTCGCCCAACACGTGTACCCCACCGGTTATCGTGAATCCGAATGACCGCCCAGAAGACCTGGAGCGAGAAACTGACGTAGAAGAACGCGGAGACGACGGCGTACTTCCAGACGCCGTCATTCCGCAGGCTTCGATACAGCAGCGCGTAGCTCGTGTTCATCACGTACAGGCCAAGCAGGTAGAACACGGGCGAGGTTCCGTACGCGATCGGCTCCCAGCCAATCTGGTAGAGAGTCACCAGAGGGCTGGCGATCCCAGCTATCGCAGCGATGAGGATCGCTGGAAAAGCTAGAGGATGCGACCTCCATGAGTGCCGGACCAGCACGAGGCTTTCACCCACGAATGACTTCTGCCAGCGGAGCTGCTGCTTGAAGAAGTTGTGATAGCGCTGCGGCGCCTCGGTCCACACCTCCGCCTCGCTGTCATATATCACTTTCCAGCGTCGCAGCACCATGTTTGTCAGAGCACGATCGTCTCCATGCGACCACGGACGCCCAAATAAAGTCTGATGCTCCCAATTCTCGAGAATGGGCGCGACGGCGGAGCGACGATAGGCAGCGAAGCAGCCACTGGCGCATGACACCGCGTTCACGACGGACTCCGCCGCCTTGAGCAGCTGGAAGCTTACGTAGTAGCTCGCCGCCTGCATGTGCGTGAGCACATTCGCGTTCGCATTGCGAATGTAGGTGAGCCCACAGACCGCCCCAACCTTCGGGTCTGCGAAACCCTGCACGAGCTTGCGCACGGCCCACGGAGCGGGCATGGAGTCCGAATCAACGAACACCAGGATCTCGGCGGTGCTCGCGCGAATGCCGGCCGCCATTGCCGCCCGCTTTCCCTGATTGTGACCGAGGTCGATGCAAGTCACCCGGCCCGGGTAGCGCGACGCAGCGAGGTTCATCTGCGCCCAAGTGTCGTCTGTAGACCCGTCGTTAATCGCGACAAGTTCCACCTTGTCGGGCGGATACGCGATCCCGCAGCAGGCGTCAATCGTGCGCACGACAGCGTTACCCTCGTTGAAGGCAGGCACGACAATCGCGATCCTTGGTTCAAGCCCTGCGTCACGCGGTGGTTTATAGATCGCCGCCAAAAGGAAGCGGCTAAAGATGTAGCAGGCGATCACCATCGTGTAGACGCCGGTGACCGTGCCGAGCCCCGCATCCCCGAGCAGGCCAACGATGTGCACGATCAGTAGACCGCACAACCCCGCCGTGACTAGCGCCGCAGCCCAACGAATTGAGTGATGAAGACGTCCCTCGTTGGGCACATCCCACGGATGCGCAGCCACCTCAGCTGTTGTCATCGGTACGTCGGGGCGATCGACCAGCGCGGGGGCGCCGGCGGCATCCGCCGCGGTCGACGTCACCCGCAGCACGCGTATCCCCGCTGCCTCCGGCGCCCGGCGAACGCAGGTCCTCTCACTACCCGATCGCGGGTAACGGCCCCCGCCGAGTCGACTGGCGGTTGCGAATCGGCCCTCATGAGGCCGCCCCCCTTTCCCTCTCCGTGGTCTTCAGAACTTCGTCTGCCCGGAAAGTAATGCATCGCCAGCAACGGGTGGAGGGGCGATTCGGGCCCTGACGCGTTCAACACTGAACGCCGAGCGCTCACGCGTTCAGCACTGAACGACGAGCGCTGATGCGTTCAACACTGAACGTCGGGCCTGACGCGTTCAACATTGAACGCACAGAGGGCGCGATGAGTGTAATTCGTCACGCCGACGCTGATATGATCGTTTGCCTCGTCCTGCCGTCTCGGCGTCATCGCGGGAGATGACGGCCCAAGGTTCGTGCTCTTCCCAACATCACGAACAACTGCGCCCGTCATCAGGGCGGCCAAGCTTAACCGTCGCACAGCTGTCGTGCTGGCGCTGTGCCTGGGGATGCTCCTCGGGGGATGGCCTGTGGGATCCGCCTCGGCCGGACAATCACGCGATCGTCCGCTTGCCGAAAAGAGGCCGACGATCACCGGGACCGCCGCAGTCGGTCACGTCCTCCATGCCCAGCGCGGACGCTGGAAAGGGGCGACGACGTTCCGCTTCCAATGGCAGCGCTGCAACTCGACGGGATCGGCTTGCAAGGCGATCGGTGGTCCGCGGCGCGGTGGAGTCGGCGCGTACGTGCTCACGCGCCGAGATGTTGGGCACAGGCTACGTGTCACCGTGCTCGCCCACGGCGCTCGGGGAGCGACGTCGTCGACGTCGAAGCCGACGCG
>DATBYI010000177.1:0-2021 GCA_036513815.1 Solirubrobacteraceae bacterium | reverse complement strand
CGCGACGCCGTCCCGGTGAAGTGCCGGTCGATCAGCTCGCGCTCGAGGCCGACCGCCTCGAAGATCTGCGCGCCGCAGTAGGACTGGATGGTCGAGATCCCCATCTTCGAGATCGTCTTCATGAGGCCCTTGCCGATCGCGCTCACCACCCGCTTCTCGGCCTCGTCGCGTCCGAGGTCCTCCGGCAGCAGCGAGCGATCGGCGAGCTCGTCGAGCGACTCGAACATCACGTACGGGTTGATCGCCGCCGCCCCGTAGCCGATCAGCGTCGCCATGTGATGGATGTCGCGCGGCTCGCCCGACTCGATCACCAGTCCCGTGCGCAGCCGCGTTCCCCGCCGCACGAGGTGGTGGTGGACGGCAGCCACGGCGAGCAGCGAAGGCATCGCCACGCGCTCAGGCCCGAGGTTGCGGTCCGACAGGATCAGGATGTTCGCGCCGTTGTCGACGTAGCCCGCGGCCTCCTCGCACAGCGCCTCCAGGCGTTCCTCCATCCCTTCGTGGCCCTGCTCGATCGGCCACGTGATGTCGACCGTCGCGGCGAAGAAAATCTCATGCGAGACCTGCCGGAGCTTCTCGAGTTCGTGGTTGCGCAGGATCGGCTGGTTCATGACCAGCTGGTGGGCCTGGTCCGGGGATTCGTTCAGCAGGTTCACCTCGGCGCCCACGCCGGCCTGGAGCGACATCACGACCTTCTCGCGAATCGGGTCGATCGGCGGGTTGGTGACCTGCGCGAACAGCTGCTTGAAGTACGCGAACAGCGGCGGCTGGCGGTCCGACATCACGGCCAGGGCGGCGTCGTTGCCCATGCTCGCCACCGGCTCCTCGCCCTTGGTGGCCATCGGCGCGATGATCATCCGCAGGTCCTCCTGCGAATAGCCGAACGCGAGCTGCTTGGAGCGCAGCGGCTCGATCCGCGGCGTGCGCGGTTCACGGTCGGGCAGGTCGTCGATGTGCACGACCGAGCGCTCGTACCACTCGGCGTAGGGCTGACGGCGGGCGACGCGACGCTTGACGTCCTCGTCCTCGACGATCTTGCCCTCCTCGAGGTCGACCAGGAACACCTTGCCCGGGGCGAGGCGACCCTTGCGCTGCACGTGCTCGGGGGCCACCGTCATCACGCCGGTCTCCGAGGCGAGCACCACGTAGCCCTCGGTGTCCTGAATCCAGCGGCCGGGGCGCAGCCCGTTGCGGTCGAGCACGGCGCCGGCCACGCGGCCGTCGGTGAAGACCACCGCGGCGGGGCCGTCCCACGGCTCCATCAGGCAGGAATGGAAGTCGTAGAAGCCCTTGACGTCGGGATCGAGGTCGCGGCGAGTCCGGTACGCCTCGGGGACCATCATCATCACCGCGTGCTGGATCGAGCGACCGCTCAGCACGAGCAGCTCGAGCACGTTGTCGAAGATCGCCGAGTCCGACCCGCCCTCGCGGACGACCGGAATCACCTTGCGCAGATCCTCGCCGAACAGCTCGGAGGCGAGCTGGGACTCGCGCGCCCGCATCCAGTTGACGTTGCCCCGGAGCGTGTTGACCTCGCCGTTGTGGGCGATCATCCGATACGGATGGGCGAGTTCCCAGCTCGGGAACGTGTTGGTGCTGAAGCGCGAGTGGACGAGCGCCAGTCTCGACGCGACCCGGGGGTCTCTCAGATCCGTGAAGTAACGGGGGAGCTGCGGCGCGGTCAGCATCCCCTTGTAGATCATCGTCCGGCTGCTGAAGCTCGGCAGCACCAGATCGCGGCCCGCGGCGCGCTCGATCACCCGCCGGATCACGTACAGCTTGCGCTCGAACTCGTCCTGGTCCTCGATCTCGTCCGAGGCCTCGATCAGGACCTGGCGGATCACCGGGGCCGACAGCCGGGCGGTTTCCCCGACGTGGCGCTCGTCGACCGGCACGTCGCGCCACCAGATCGCCCGCTGCCCCTCGGCCTCGATCGTCTCCTCGATCAGCTGCTCGAGCACCGCGCGCCGCTCCGGATCGGTCGGCAGGTAGCAGACGCCCACCCCGTAGCGGCCGGGCGG
>DATBYI010000176.1:0-4425 GCA_036513815.1 Solirubrobacteraceae bacterium | reverse complement strand
CACGGCGTTGTACAGAAACGCCTGACCGATGAACAAGGAAAATCCTAGGAACGCGCGGCGGGGGTAACGCTTGATGGCTACTCTGGCGAGCTCGCGGAATTTCACCGTGCCACGCTGCCGGACGGTGATCGCCTCGTCGGGTTCGGGCAAGTCCGCGCCGGTCTCCCGGCGCACCTCCTCCTCGATCGCCTCGACGATCCGCTCGGCCTCCTCCTCGTGTCCGTGCAGGAACAGCCAGCGCGGACTCTCCGGAAGTCGGCGGCGAACCAGCAGAATCGCCAGTCCTAGGATTGCCCCGATCCCAAAGGCTAGGCGCCACCCTACGTTCACCGCAAAGATCGCGGTGTCGAGCAACACGAGCGCCCCCAAGCCGCCGATCGCCGCGCCGACCCAGTAACTGCCGTTAATCGACAGATCCACGCGTCCCCGATTTCGGGCCGGGATGAGCTCGTCGATGGCCGAGTTGATCGCGGCGTACTCGCCGCCGATCCCCATTCCGGTGAGTACGCGGAACACGAAGAACCACCAGGGTGCGAACGAGAACGCCGTCGCCACCGTCGACAGCAGGTAGAGGCCGAGCGTGACCATGAACAGCCGCTTGCGACCATAACGATCGGTGAGCTGCCCGAAGATCAACGCCCCAACGCACGCGCCGGCGACATAGATCGCACCTGCGGTTCCGATGTCCGCGGCATCCAGGTGAATTCCGCTACCCGGCTGGGTGAGACGCGGGGCAATCGAGCCGACGACGGTGACCTGCAGGCCGTCCAGGATCCAAACCGTCCCCAGTCCGATCACGACGCGCCAATGGAACCCTGACCACGGCAGCCGGTCGATTCGAGCTGGGATGTTCGTTCGGATCGTCTTTGGCGCGATGTTGGCGTTACTCATCTAGTCCTCGGCGTTCCGAGCCGGCCTCCCAGAATTCGATAGGCCGCGGACGCTTTGCGCCAAGCCGGGATCTCGCGGCGTTTCGACGAGGCCCGTTCGGTCATCGCCTGGACGGCAGGTGAAACGGCACCGTCGTGACAATGATCTTCGGCAGTGGCCGGATCGCACGTCGCACTCGCGGCACGGTTTGGTTGTGCAGCCGGCGATGCCACCAGTGCCTCACGACGATCTCGGGCAGGATCGCGGTGAGCGTGAGCTCGGGCCGCTGGCGACGCAGCGACTCGATGTAGTTGATCATCGGGGCGACGATGGCGCGGTGAGGCGAGACTACGATGTCCGGGGAAAGGTGATCTCCCCACGCCTTCCCAGTACCGGCGGAAGCGCTTGGCCTCCTCGTCGGTCGGGCTGATGTGTAGGGCGAGCAGGGGCTGACCCACGATGTCGCCCTTGCCGTCCATGACCACGCCCGAACCGAGTCCCTGCGGGTTCGAGATCTGAACCACCTGCGGAGGCGCTCGCCACGTTCCACCTCAAGTCTTACTGACCGGGACCTCCGGGTCGGGGCCGATTCACCCTCGGCCACGACCTGCCGATGAAGCAGGCGGACGGGCTGGATCAACCCGTCGGCCTCACGGGAGAGGAGAGGTTTTGCTCCGTAGGCAGGAGAGGGGCGCCCACTGAGCTGACCTAACTCACTCACCGCCTATAGACCATCAGGAGAGGGGGTCAAGGAAACCGAAAAAAGAGCGCGTGGCGTGGCCGATGGCGCCCACCGGCCTAATACGCGGTCCAAGTGGAGGCATTGATACAGACCGATTCGGAATGAGACCCGCGCTCCGCCTAAGCGCGCTGCGGCGACCGGAACGCTCGAGGTACGTTCCGCTTGACCTCGCCACGGACGCCCTCATCGAAGGATATGTCGCCTGGCGTGAGGCCTCGGCGGAGGTCCACGTGGCCTACGCTCGCTGGGTCGGATGCGACCGTCGCGATCAACGCCTCGCCTCCGCCTCCTACCTGGCCGCGCTCGATCGGGAGGACAAGGCGGCCTGCGTGTATGAGCGGCTGATCGAGGTCGTAATTGCGAAGCAAACCTAGAGGGTGCGCGACCTCTCACGGCCGACTAGACCGTCCTGGCGTCTCATCCGAGGGATCTCGAGCACAACATCCAGTTGTCCGTCGACCTTGACGTCGGTCAGCGCCACGCTCTCGCGCTTTTGAGCCACGCGCTCGCACACCAGATCGACACGAGCATCGCCCACCCGCAGGTTCCCCACGGCCACCCGATTGCTCTGACGCGGCAATGACGGACGCCCGATGCGCAGCGTCCCATGGAGGCCGTCGGGAAATGATCGCCAGCCCACTGATGAGCATCCAGGGCAACGACCCAGCTGCCCACGCCTGGGGGCGGCAGGCCACGGCCTTAATCACCGTTGTGTCAGAGAGGTTGACCAACTCCATCACGGCGCCGGCCTGCCGGTCATGCAACGGCCCGCTTGGCCACCGAGGCGCGTCAGGCGTGCGAGTTCCTAGGGGAACGCATCACTCCTGCTGTGAGGTGACCGAGAACCGCACCTCCTTCTCCCCGCTCTCCGCGTCCAACAGCTTGTCATCCAGGAACCCGGCGGCTTCCTCATCGACGAATACGCGCGCGCCGCGATCTTCGATCACCTCATCGGTGATAGCCGGGACCTCGGCGATCGTAACCATGAACTCGCCGGCGGGCACAGTCGCACCGTCGGCCGGCCCGATCCGCACACCAGCCCCCCTGGGGATCGCCGGGTCGCTGAGGATCTCGTCGATCACGTCGATCGCCTTGTCGGTCAGTGTGAGCACCGCGCTCCTCCTTTTGCGTGGGTGCGAAGGTCTTCAGATCCCTCGTGTAGGCCAGCACTACTCATCATCAAGCGCTAAGCGACGATCCGGAGTTGTCGCGGCCTCGCAGCAGGCTACTTCGGAGTTGCCTGATCGCTCGTAACGTTATGAGCTCGGACAGCAGATGCCACAGACATTCGTGGGCATGCGTTGCTCGCCCGGGCGCGTGCGCCGGGTTCGGGGCGCAGTCCGCTTCGGCCGAGTGCCCGTTTCACGAGCGCCGGGTGCTGGTTCTAGGTCGCCGTGACCACGGGTGCGGCCTCGGCCAGGTCGTTCAGTTCACCTGATCGAATGCGCGGGACCGCTGCACGGATCCCGGCCTGCCCAGGTATCCAATGGAGGTCACTGCCGCTCTACACCAGCGAGGCGATCGGGTGCCCCGACATTCCGATTGCAAGCGGCGAGCCAAGCCGCCGAAGGAAGTCGCGAATGGCCGCGACTCCCTTCACAGTGACGTGCGGCACGGCCGGGACGTGAGCCTACCTCGACAGCTGGCTACTACGGAGCTCGACTCCAGCGGCCCCCTCCGAAGACACCCAAGCCCCCAAGTATGTACAGAGCCGCCAGAACGGTCACGATCACCGACACGATGTAGGGAAGCCCGAGCAGCCCAGTCAACACCCACACGAGCGCCACGATCAGGATTCCGATGAGCAGATGGATCATGTACCAACCCTTTCTGAGGACAACACTGACTTTCGTGTTAGGCCGTGACACGCGCCTCACAACTCCGTCTCTACGTCATTTATCTCCTTGCGCCGCGAATAACGCACGCGCATGGCGCTCCGCTTCCGCGCGGGAGACGCCCTCGACCTTTGCTACGCGCTCCAGAAACCGATCGAGCGACGTCCGCGTCGCCTTTCGACTTTGCGTTAGCCCGCGCTCGAGCGCCCGTCTCAGCTCCGCGGTTCACATCCTCGACCCCGCCGTTGGAGAGCCGGACCGCGAGCGACTCCGTGCCGCGCCTCTACGGGCAGCGGGTCGAACTCCTTCGGCAGCGACCCGCATTGTCATCGGCCTCGCCGCGGGTGATGCGCTGCCTCAACGTGCGGAGGGTTGCGCGGTCCGCTCGTCGCGCCTCCTCAGGAGTGAGACCCGCTTCTCGTTCGACGATCTGGACAAAGCTGTCTTCGCGCGGGTTGATGGCGATAGGCCACGCCGAGTCCGCGGCAGGTGAAGCAAACGATTGAAGGTTGGACGTGGCGGCTCGTCGGCCTAGTGCCCTTGGTGCGTCCCTGCCCCTTGCAGAGGCGTTTCGACACACAAAGGAGGGTCTTCATGGCTCAAAGACGACGGCAGAGTACCGGCGTACAGCACACGCCAGCCCAAACCACGCATGAACAGCGCGACAGGCTGCGCGACATCTCTAACAACGATGAGAGCGCGATCGCAGAACTCGTCTCCATCCGGCTTACCGAGGCAGTCGATACATCCGATCTCGATGGCAAGACGTTCGCGCTGACTAACATCGCCGCGCTCATCGCCACCGGCGGGGACGATGCCTCTTATCTCCTCCATGTCGGTGCCGCTCTGGACGCGGGGGCGTCGGTTGACGAGATCACTGGTGTGTTGACCGCGGTCGGACCAAATGTGGGCGTCTTCAAGATGGTGACTGCGGCAGACCCGCTCGCGACAGCGCTAGGCGTCAACCTTGCGGCGGAC
>DATBYI010000175.1:0-24057 GCA_036513815.1 Solirubrobacteraceae bacterium | reverse complement strand
CCCCGCCCCCCCCCGCCCCGCCCCGCCTCGCCCCGCCTCGCCCCGCCTCGCCCCGCCCCCGCCACGCCTTGCCCCCGGGACGAAAAACCCCGCACTCGCCATCGCCCACCGGGGTGAATTCGGATTCACTCGGCTCGGGCTCGAGTTTCCCCGCACTCGGACAGCGCGCGGGGCGCGAATGCGGAGTATTTCGCCTAGACCTCAGACCTTGAACGCGCTCGGGCACATGCGCTGGAGCGCGCAACCGGCACACGCCGGGCGCTGGGCGTGACACGTCCGCCGGCCGTGGCGCAGCAGGTTCAGGTGCAGCTCGAGTTCCTCGCCCGGTGGCGTGATCTCGAGCATCTCGTCGTGCATCTCCTCGAACGGCGCCCCCGGCCGGAACAGGCCCAGGCGCGTCCCCACGCGCGAGACGTGGGTGTCGACCGGGACGTCGCGCATCCCAAGCGCGAACAGGAGCACGCAGGCGGCGGTCTTGCGGCCGACACCCGGGAGCGAGGTCAGATAGCGCTGCGCCTCGGGCACTGACAGGCTGGCCAGCCAGTCGAGTGAGAGCGGGTGATCCAGGGTGATCCCGACCGACGCCGCTTCAGCCGGCGCCGTGTCCGTGATCGCGGCCAGGATCGACTTGATCCGCGCCGACTTGACCTTCGAGATCCCGCCGGGGCGAATCGCCTCCTCGACCGCGTCGACCGGCGCATCGCGGGCGTCCTCCCAGACCGGGAAGCGCTCGCGGAGGGCGAGATAGGCGACGTCGCGATTGCGGTCGTTGGTCGACTGCGAGAGGACGGTCAGGATGAGCTCGGCGATCGGGTGACCATGAGGCTTGGCCAGAGGCACGCCATAGACGAGCCGCAGGCGGTCGCGGATCGCGCGCACCCGCCGCCGCGACGGACGCGCCCAGTCGGCCGACCGGCGCCTACTCAAGTGCGCCCCACCGCTCGCACGCCAGCGAGGCTTGGGTCACCGCCTCGGGGAGCGACGCCGCCAGCGCCGGCGGATAGAAGGCGGAGGTGGCCAGGCGCGCGAGCAGGACGCCGGTCAGAACGTCGCCGGCGCCGATCGTGCTCAGGACCGCGGCCGGCCGGCCCGGCACGTCGAGGCGCATCTCGCCGCGCAGGATCGCGCCGGCGGGCCCGAGGGTGATCACGACCATCCGCGATCCGGCCTTGAGCAGCGCCAGCGACGCCCGCTCGAGGTCGTCCTCGCCGGTCAGGATCCGCGCCTCCTCGGCGTTCGCGCGCACGAGGAGCGCACCCGGGACGCACGCATTGGCGGCCGCCGCCGCCTCGGCCCGTGAGCGCCACCGGTGCAGGCGGAGGTTCGGGTCGAACACGACGGGGCGCCCGAGCTCGAGGGCCAGCTCGCGGGCGCGCATCGTGACCTGGCGCTCGGCGGGCCCGACCAGCGTGTTCGAACTGATGTACACCGCGGCCGCGTCTTTCATGGCCTCCTCGAGCCTCCCGCTCAACGCGCCCACCACGGTGGCGATCGTCTCGCCGTAGATCTGGTAGGTCGGCTCGCCGGCGCGGCTGACCGCGACGAGCGCGAGCGGGGTCGGCGATCCGGGTGCGAGCTCGAACAGCGACAGGCCGACGCCCTCACGCTCGAGGCGATCGCGCAGCCACCGCCCCCAGACATCGTCGCCCGCGCCACCGGCCAGCGCGACGTGCGCGCCGTGGCGCGCCGCGATTACCGCGACGTTGGCGACCGCGCCACCGAAGTGGGGCACGAATGCATCGGCGAGCGCGAGGTCCTCGAGCGGCCGCTCGCAGATCAGGTCGATAACCGCCTCCCCGAGGCACAGGGTGGCGGCGCCGGGCGGCGGCCCGGGGGGCTGCGCGGACTGGCGATCCGAGCTCGTGCCCGAGACACGGTGGACGCCATTGCCGGAGGCATGATTGGGACTCGTGCCACTCACGCGCGCGGACGTTATCCTCGCCGACGGGTGGACGTCGACGAGCACACGACCAGCCTCGGCGACTTACCTGTCTACTACCGCAGTGCGTCGCCCATGGCGGACGCCCCGGCGCTCTATCTCCACGGGATTCCCACGAGCTCCGACGACTGGATCGACTTCCTGGCCAGGACCGGCGGGCTCGCGCCGGACCTGATCGGGTTCGGGCGCACGGGCAAGGGCGGCCACCTCGACTTCTCACTCGACGGCGTGGTCGACTTCATCGAGGACTTCCTGGCGCACCTCGAGGTGGAAGAGGTGCAGATCGTCGGCCACGACTGGGGGGCGGCAGCCGGACTGAAGTTCGCGGCGCGACACCCCGAGCGGGTGCGCCGGCTCGTGCTGCTCGACCCGCCGGCGCTCATCGAGGGCTTCGAGGCGCCGCGATTCGTCCGGTGGTGGCAACTACGCGGCGTGGGGGAGATGTTGATGGGGGCGACGACGCGAACCGTGCTCTCTCGCATGCTGCGACGCGGCTCAGTCGAGCCTGACGCGTGGCCGAAAGCACGGATCGACGCCGTTTGGGATCAGTTCGACCAAGGCACGCAGCGCGCCGTCCTCCGCCTCGTCCGGTCCGCGGAGGAGAACATGGTTGGTGATGGCGGGCGACGCGGCAACGGGGAAGCGGCGCCGGAGGTGGTCGAGAACGGGGCGCGGGCGGCCGCCGAGACCACGCTGATCTGGGGCGACGAGGACCCCTGGTATCCGCCGGCGCTGGCCGACGCGTACGCCGCCCGCCTCCCGGGAGCGCGGGTCGAGCACATCGCCGGCGCCGGACACTGGCCCTGGCTGGACCGGCCCGAGGTGGTGGAGCGCGTCGCGGCGCTACTCGAGGGATAGCCGGAGCTCCCGGCTGCCGCTGGGCCCGTGGGCCCTTCCGCCGTTCCGGCGCGTTGCGCCGACGCTGACAGCGGCCGTAATCGCCGCCGTGTACGTGATCGTCTCGCCGCGGAGCGAGGACCTGGCGGCGCACCTGCTGCGAGCCAAACTGTTCGCCACCGAGGGGTTCGGCGTCTGGAACAACTGGTGGTACGGCGGGCACAACGTCCCCGGCTACAGCGTGTTCTTCCCGCCGCTCGGGGCCCTGCTCACGCCCCAGTTGGTGGCCGCCATCAGCTGCCCGATCGCGACGCTGATGTTCGAGTCGCTGGTCTACCGGCGCTTCGGGGAGGACGCGTGGCTCGGCGCGCTCTGGTTCGGCGTGGCCACCACCACGAGCCTGTTCACCGGGCGCCTCACGTTCGCCTTCGGCCTGATGTGGGCGGTCGGGTCGGCCCTCGCGCTCCAGCGCAAACGCCCCGGATTGGCAGCTGGCTTGGCTGTACTCACCGCGCTGGCGAGCCCGGTCGACGCGGTGTTCGCCGCGCTGGCCGGCGTCGCACAGGCCGCCGGCGCGCTGATGGATGGGCCGGCGGCGCCTGATGGCGGCGCCTCAGCGAACAAGCGTCGCCTGGCCGCGGCCTTCCCCGGCATCGCGGTGGTGATCGCCTCCGCCCTGCCGGTGCTCGCACTCGCCGTCGCTTTTCCCGAGGGTGGAACGGAGCCGTTCGCGTTCTCGGCCCTCTGGCCGCTCGTCCTGATCTCCGCCGCGTTTGCCTTCTTGACCCCGCGTCGCGACACCGCACTACGCGCCGGCGCGGCCCTCTACGCGGTCGGCTGCGTCCTCTCCTTCGCGGTGGCGAGCCCGGTCGGCAGCAACGTGACGCGGCTCGGCCCGCTGCTCTTCGGCCCGGTGGCGGCGCTGCTCCTGTGGCCGCGGCGCCGGCTCGCGCTGATCGTGGTGGCGCTCCCGCTGCTCTACCTCCAGTGGCAGGCGCCGGTCCGCGACGTGCGCACCGCCGACGACAACAGAGAGGTGACAACGGCCTACTTCCAGCCGCTCATCTCCTATCTGAGCCGGCAGCCCGGCCCACCGTTCCGGATCGAGATCCCGTTCACGCTGTTCCACTGGGAGGCCTACGTGGTCGCGCCGCGCTTTTCGATCGCGCGTGGGTGGGAGCGCCAGCTCGACACGAGATACAACGCGCTGTTCTACCAACCCGACCTGACGCCGGTCCGCTACGAGAGGTGGCTGCATCACCTCGCCGTGCGCTACGTGGCGGTGCCGGACGCCGAGCTCGACTATTCCGCGAAGGCCGAGGTCGCGTTGATCGACCGCGGCCTGCCCTACCTGCGGCTGGTGCTCCGCACCCCGCATTGGCGCATCTACGCGGTAAGGAATCCGACTCCGATCGTCTGGGGCTCCGCCGTCCTGACCGCGCTGGGCCCGAACTGGCTCCAGCTCGAGGCAAAGCGCGCCGGAACCGCGTTCATCGACGTCCACTTCAGCCCGTATTGGGCGGTTACGGAGGGTTCGGGGTGCGTCGCCCCGGCCGGCGCGTTCACGCGCGTGGAGACCCGTCGCCCGGGGCCACTGCACGTCGCTACCCGCTTCTCGCTGACCCGCATCGGCGCGACCTCACCTCGATGTAGTTGACGTCAGCCGAACCCCGGGGATCGCTAGCATCCCCCGGATGGGGTTTCCGCCCACCCCCACTCGCGTCCTTCGATTCATTGAGACGCGGATCTTGCCGCGTGGTTGGCTCGATCTGCTTCGACAGATCGTGCTGTTCGTCGGCGCGCTTGGGCTCTACGACCTGGTGCGCGGCATTGTCGCCGACGACAATCCTTACAAGCCGTTCGGCGACGCGATGCGGATCATCGACCTCGAGCGGACGCTGCACGTGTTCATCGAGCCGAGCGTCCAGGAGTGGGCCATCAACAAGCACTGGCTGATGGATGGGCTCGACTGGATCTACCTGAACGGCCACTTCGGCGTGACGTTGGCGGTGCTCGTGTTCATCTATGCGCGGCGAAACGAGTCCTTCTACTTCGTGCGCAACATGTTCATGCTCGCGATGGGACTGGCGCTGATTGGCTACTGGCTGTATCCGACCGCGCCACCAAGGCTGATGCCCGAGTGGGGTTTCACCGATGCGATCTCTCAGTTCGTAACCGGCGGCAACGGCTCGGTCGACTTCGGCCCCACCAAGGCCTTCCTCAACTTCTACGCCGCGGTCCCCTCGATGCACGTGTGCTTCGCGGTCATGATCGGCGGCTCGATGTCGCGATTGACCGCCTGGCGCCCGGGTAAGATCGCCTGGGCGCTCTATCCGCTTCTGATCACGTTCGTCGTCGTGGCAACCGCCAACCATTACCTCACCGACGTGTTCCTCGGGGCCGTCACCGCCGGCGTATCCGCGCTACTGGCGCAGAGGCTGCTGGCGCGGGCCAGGCCGGACGCGTGGGCGTTCGTGCGCGCCACCGCGTGAGCACGCCCGAACGAACCCGGCGCGTCCGCCGAGCGGGCCCGGACTCGAGTCCCGGGCCGCGCCGGCCTCGGTCGCCAAGGCTCGCGCCGAACACGCAGGAGCTGGTCCGCAACCGGCTGATCGAGTCACGCCTGACCCCGAACGCGATCTCGCTCACCGGCTTCGCCTTGAACGTCGCGGCCGCCGCCCTGGTCTTCGACCGCATGTTCTTCGTGGCCGGGCTCGCCTTCATCGTCGGCTCGATCATGGACACGCTCGACGGCCGTTACTCGCGCATGTCGGGCAAGGGATCGGTGTTCGGGGCGTTCCTCGACTCGACACTCGATCGCCTCGAGGAGGGGATCGTGCTGATCGCGGTCGGCGCGTACTTCGCCTCCCGCCACAACCAGGTGGCGGCCGCCGCGACGGTGGCGGCCGTACTCGGCTCGCTGATGGTCTCCTACACCCGCGCCCGGGCCGAAGCGCTCGGCCTCGAGTGCAAGGTGGGTCTGGCCACGCGCCCCGTGCGCGTCGTCATCCTCTCGATCGGGCTGGTGTTCGCCAAGGGCGCATCGCTCGGTCACTTCGAGCTGCTCGCCCCGGCGGTGTACGTGCTGGCCGGCCTGACGGTGTTCACGACCCTGCAGCGCATCCTCCACGTGCGCCGGCAACTCAAGCGAATCGCACAGCAGCCGGTGTAACGAACGGCGTCTCGCGGAATACCTGTAGTGGCCCGCGGGACCTCAGATTTTTAGAAAGGCAGCCTCAGAAAGTGAGCACGACCAACGGTTCAACCAACGGCGCCGCGCGCTACCAGGACGGCAAAGTCCGGGTAGCCATCATCGGCGTCGGCAACTGCGCGAGCTCGTTCGTGCAGGGCGTCCAGTACTACCGCGACGCCGATCCGCTCGAGTCCGTGCCCGGGCTGATGCACGTCGACCTGGGCGGCTATCACGTGCGCGACATCGAGTTCAGCGCGGCGTTCGACATCGACGTAGAGAAGGTCGGCAAGGATCTGTCCGAGGCGATCTTCGCCGGTCAGAACAACACACTGAAGTTCGCCGGCAAGGTGCCCGCTCTCGGGATCCCGGTGCAGCGCGGGATGACGCACGACGGACTGGGCAAATACCTCAAGGAGAAGATCACCAAGGCGCCCGGACCGACGGCTGAAATCGTCGACATCCTCAAGGACACCCACACCGACGTCGTCGTCTCCTACCTCCCGGTCGGCTCGGAGCAGGCCACCAAGTGGTATGTCGAGCAGATCCTCGAGGCCGGCTGTGCGTTCGTGAACTGCATTCCCGTGTTCATCGCGCGCGAGGACTACTGGAACAAGCGCTTCAAGAAGGCCGGACTGCCGATCATCGGCGACGACATCAAGTCGCAGGTCGGCGCGACGATCGTCCACCGAGCGCTGGCGCGCCTGTTCCACGAGCGCGGCGTCAAGCTCGAGCACACCTCGCAGCTGAACGTCGGCGGCAACATGGACTTCTACAACATGCTCGAGCGCGAGCGCCTGGAGTCCAAGAAGACCTCCAAGACCAACGCGGTGACCTCGATCATGGGCACCACCCTGCCGGCCGATGACGTCCACGTGGGCCCGTCGGACTACGTGCCTTGGCTGACCGACCGCAAGTGGGCGCACATCCGGCTCGAGGGAGCTGCGTTCGGCGACGTTCCGCTGAACCTGGAGCTCAAGCTCGAGGTGTGGGACTCGCCCAACTCGGCCGGAATCGTCATCGACGCGGTCCGCTGCTGCAAGCTGGGACTCGACCATGGCCTCACGGGCCAGCTCGACGGCCCGAGCTCGTACCTGATGAAGTCGCCGATGAACCAGCGCCCCGACGACGAGGCGCGCGAGCTGACCGAGAAGTTCATCGCCAAGTACGCCCGGAAGCAGGCGCCGGCCAAGGCGTCCAAGCAGAAGGCCGAAAAGAGCTGAGAAGCAAATAAACTGCCGCTCGTGCCGAGCGAGCGGCTCGCGATCGCGCAGGTGACGCCGTTCGCCTGGGAGGTAGACCACGAGGTCAATGACTACGTGGCGCGGGTCTCACGCGAGCTCGCCCTCCGCGGCCATCGCGTCCTGATCATCGCCCCGTCCGAATCGGGCGGGCTCGTGCGTGACAGCCGGCGAGCCATCCGCAACGAGGGTGCGGCGCTGCTTGAGCGCGCCGACGGCGAGCCGGTGGTGCTCGGGGTGGGCGAGGTCCTGCCCTTCTCGCCCACGCGTCGGCGCGTGGCGTCACTGCCCGTCGACGTGGCCAGGACGATCGAGGAGGCGCTCGGCACCCTCCCGCTCGACATCGTCCACGTGCATGAGCCGTTCGCCCCGAGCGCCTCGAGCGTGGCGCTCCGGCAATCTCGCGGGCTGAACGTGGGGAGCTTCCACGGGCCGACCGAGCGGATCCTTTCGACGCAGCTGACGCGTCCGCTTTCGAGGCTGCTGTTCGGACGCCTCGACGCGCGCATCGCGAGCTACGCCGCCACCCGCGACCTGCTCCAGCGCTACTTCCCCGGCGAGTACCGGGTGATCCTGCCCGGGGCCGAGGTGGGGGTGAATGGTGCTCAGGCGGCTTCGCCCGCGCCTCCGACCGGCGGAGCAGCGGACGCGCCCGTGCGGCTGCTGTTCAGCGCCGCAGAGGAGCGCGCCGCGCTCCGGCTGTTCCTGCGCGCGCTGCGCGCCCTGCCGGCCGACCTCGCGTGGCACGCCACCGTATGGTCTCCCCGCCCGCTCGCGGCTCCGGCGACGCTCCCTCGCGCACTGCGCGGACGGGTCGAGTTCGTCGACTCCGAGCGGACACCGGAGGCTGAGGCCCTGGCACGTGCCGACGTGCTGGTGCTGGCCTCGGAGGGGCTCCGCCCGGTGCCCGGCACGCTCGTGCGAGCGCTCGCCGCCGGCGTCGTGCCCGTCGCCTCGCGGCTCGCCACCTACGAGGAGCTCCTCGGACAGGGAGAGTTCGGCTTCGAGTTCGAGCCGGGCGACGTGCAGACGCTCTCGGCGCACCTGACCCGGCTCATCGAGGACCCCGCCGTGCGTTCCGAGAGCCGTGCGCGCGTCCGCGAGCTCAGAGTGCGGTTCGGCTGGCCGCGCGTGGGCGATGAGCTCGAGGACGTCTACACGGGGCTCATCGCCCGCCGGCACGACACCCGCGCCAATGATCGGGTCAGGAGCCGGCTCGCGTCCCGGCGCATGATCGACGTCGACCTGCACATGCACACCGATCACTCCTACGACTGCGCCACGCCGGTCGAGGTGCTGCTGGCCGAGGCGCGGGCGCGCGGCCTGGGGGCGATCGCGGTCACCGACCACAACGAGATCTCGGGCGCGCACGAGGCGCAGGCGCGCGCCGACGGGATCGAGGTGATCGTGGGCGAGGAGGTCAAGACGGCCGATCAGGGCGAGGTGATCGGGCTGTTCATCGAGGAGAAGATCCCGCGCGGGATGACGCTCCAGGCCACGATCGCCGAGATCAAGCGCCAGGGCGGCCTGGTCTACGTGCCGCACCCGTTCGATCGGCTGCACTCGGTCCCCGACTACGAGCACCTGCTCGACGTCCTCGACGACGTCGACGCGATCGAGGTGTTCAACCCACGCGTCGCGATCAGCGAGTTCAACGACGAGGCGGCCCGCTTCGCGGCGAAATACCGGATTCCGGCGGGGGCCGGCTCGGACGCCCACGTGCCCCAGGGCCTCGGCTCGGTGCGGATCCGGATGCGCGAATTCGACGGCCCCGAGGAGTTCCTCGAGTCGCTGCGCGACGCCGACATCGTGCGCAATCCGGCCAGCCTCCTTTACGTCCAGGCGCTCAAATTCCTCCAGACCAAGGCGCTGCCTGAGTCGGCCCGGCGCGCCTCGCGCGAGCGCCGCAGACGACGAGCGATGGGGCTCGATCGACGCGGTGCAGACGGCCGCGACGGCCGCAACTCCTGATGCACCCGCAAGGACAAGCTCGCGAGCCGTCCAATCGGACAGCGATGCCGGCGACCGACGACGAGATTCGGGAGAAATACCTCGAGCGCGCGATCCGCGAGCTCAACGCCTTCTCCCGCGAGGTCCAGGCCTGTACGCACTGCCCGCGCGGCTCGCTCATGCCGGTGCTCGGGTCGGGGCATCCGCAGGCCGATATCCTCTTGATCAAGCACTCCGCCCGGCCGTCCGAGGTCGAAGAGGGCGTCGCTTTCTACGGCCGGGCCGGCAACGCGCTGATGAAATCGCTCAAGCGGCTGTCGATCGACCCGCTCGCCGTGTACGGGACGCTGTGCGTCAAGTGCCCGGTGGCCGACCCCGTGATGGCCGATCCGGGCTGCGTCGGCCGGCTGGTCGAGGAGATCGCGATCGTCTCGCCCAAGATCGTCGTGGTCATGGGCGCGGAGGCGCTGACCGTCGTCAACGAGCTCGACCTCCCGCTCCGGCGCGATCTGCACCCCGTCTCCGGAGAGCTTCAGCGGCTGACGCCGTCGATCGAGGCGCTCTACGTGCCGAACATTGACGACTCGCTCGACGAGGAGGACGCCAAGCGCGAGTTCTGGGCGGCGTTCCGGGTGCTCGGCCAGTGGTGGGCCGACTTACCCCCGTACTGACCGCAGAGGCGCTAGGCTCGCGCTCATGGACCTCGAGGAAAAGTCCCTCGACGAGGTCGGTGATCGCTGCGAGGAATGTGGCGCGAAGCTCACCCGGGCGGAGATGGAGACCGCGCTGGAGTCGGGCGGACCGGCGCTGTGCACCGTCCACGCAGACGAGTTCGTCCCCGTGGGGGAAGAGGACGACCTGTTCGAAGACGGCTGAGCCCCGCCGGCGAATCCAGCTAAGGGCCCCGACCCTCACATCGTGAGGACGATCTTGCCGACCTTGCCGCCTTCGGCAAAGCGGTCGTACGCGGCCGGCGCCTCCTCGAGGGCGTACGTCGCGGCGATCGGCACGTGCACGGCGCCTGAGGCGAGCAGCGGCAGAACCGATCGCTCGACCGCGCGCGCGGTCATCGCCTTCTCCTCGAGCGGGCGGGGCCGGAGCGTCGAGTTGTAGATCCGAGCTCGCTTCTGCATGGCCAGGCCCAGGTTCAGCTCGGCCTGGGCGCCGGCGCTGATCCCGATCACCATGATCCGGCCCCACAGTCCGAGCGCGTGCAGGTTGCCGGGAAAGTTCGGGGCACCGACGAGCTCGAGGATCACGTCGAACGGCCCGTGCTCCTCGAAGCCCTCGGGGGCGATCACCTCGGCCCCCAGCGCCGCCACCTTCTCGCGGTGATCGGCGTTGCGGACGGTGGCGGTGACCCGCGCGCCGGCGGCGCGGCCGAGCTGGATCGCTGCGGTGCCGACTCCGCCGGCGCCACCGTGGACGAGGAGGCGCTCGCCGGTTTCGAGCCCGGCCTGCGTGAACACGCCGTCGTGGGCGGTCGTGAACACCTCGGGCACTCCGCCCGCCGCCGGCCAGTCGAGGTTCTCGGGCACGGGCATCAGGATCCGCTCGTGGACGACCGCCAACTGAGCCTGGCCGCCCCCCGCGACGATCCCCATCACGCGATCTCCCACCTCGAACCGGTTCGCCCCGGGACCGCGCTCGATGACCTCGCCGGCCAGCTCGAGGCCGGGGATGTCCTGGGGCGCGCCGGGCGGCGCCGGATAGAACCCGCGGCGCTGCATCATGTCGGCGCCGTTGAGGCCGGCGGCGTGGACGCGCACGAGGCACTCGCCGGCACCGGGCGCCGGGTCCGGATGATCCTCGACGGTCAGCTTCTGATCTTTGATCGTGACGGCGCGCATGGATTAGGTCAGGAACCCTTTCAGAGAACCGTGACCAGCGTCCCGTACGTCAGATAGCCCCATGCCTGCTCGGCGGCGCCATAGGGCAGCTCGATGCACCCGAGGCTCTGCGGCGACCCGTACGACGCCCGCGGCATGTAGTGCACGGCGTCGCCCCCGTTGAAGTAGGCGACCCACTGGACGAAGTCGGCGTAATGCGAGCCGTTCGGATTCGTGCCCTGCATGGTCTGGCTGCGCAGGCGCTCGTAGACCGGGAAGGTGCCCGCGGCCGTACCCGAGTCGCTGATTCCGGTGTTGGCGGGCGTGCTCAGAACGACGCGCCCGTTGTGGTAGAGCGTGAACGTCTCCGGACTGCTCTCGGTGGCGACGGCGTAGTTGTAGCCATCCTGATTGAACTGGCGCCGGAATCGGGCGCTCAACAGCGCCTCCCACAGCGCCGGGCTGGGAACGCCGTTCAGGGCGAGCCCGTGCGCGGACTCGAAGGCCATGACCGCCCCCCGCAGCACCGTGGCTTGGTCGTTGCCCCAGAGCTCGCGCAGCTCGGCCGGCCATACGGAGCCGAGCACGAGCCGCCCAGGCGGCGGCTGGAAGATCGCACGTAGCTGCGCGTCGGTGTCGCCGGGACGCGGCTGATGCGCAGAGGAGGCCAGATGAACGGGCAGATAGCGCAGTTGCGCAAGGAGCTGAGTCAGCCGCACGGCGGACCCGTCCTGCACCTGGAAGGTGGCTGTGACGGCCTTGCCCAGCTTGGCGCCGCTCGTGGCCGTCAGCGTCTTGGGGACGGTGATGCGGACGACCGTGTCCGGCAGGTAGGCGCCGCTCGGGGTGAAGCTGAGCGTCGTCGGGTTCGGCTGCGACCACGCTCCGGCGATAGCCGGGGACAGCTTTGGCTCGAGCCGCGTGCTCAGCGGGGCGAGCGGCGCGGAGAACCGGAGCTCGATCGTCGCATCGCCCGGCGCCGCGCCCTTGGGAGACATCGAGACGAGTCGTAGCGCAGCCGCGGACGTGGCTGCGCGCGCCTGCACAGCGCCGCCGGCGAATAGCACGGCCGCCGCTGCCAAGACCACCGCGCGGATGCTGGAAATCCTCAGATGGCCCCGACTACCCACGATCCAGCACCGCCACTGCCTCGATATGCGGCGTTTGGGGGAACATGTCGACCGGCCGCACCTTGCGCAACGCGTAACCGGCCTCGACGAGCTGCGCGGCGTTGGGCGCGAGACTGGTCGGGTTGCAGGAGACGTACACGATCCGGCGAGGAGCCGCCTCGATGATCCGGCGCACCACCTTCTGGGAGAGACCCGATCTGGGCGGATCGACGATCAACGTGTCCGGTCGGCCGGCACGCTCTACGAGCTCGCGCATGGCCAGACGGACGTCGCCGGCAAAGAAGTGGGCGTTGTCGATCTCGTTGCGGCGGGCACCCGCGATGGCGTCCGCGATCGCCTCCTCGATCAGCTCGAGCCCCCACACCTCGGCGGCGCGCGGTGCCATCAACAACCCGATCGTCCCGATCCCGCAGTACAGGTCGAACAGCCGATCGGTGCCGGCCGGCTGGGCGTAGTCGATCGCCAGCTCGTACAGGCGCTCGGCCATCTCCGTGTTGGTCTGGAAGAAGGCGTTAGGGGAGATGTGCATGCGCAGGCCGCCGATCTCCTCCCGGAGGTGGGCACGACCCGCGAGCAAGGCCGTCTCGCCGTGCTGCGTCGTCTCGGCCACGCTGTCGGTCTGGGTCCAGAGCAGACCCGCAACGGGCTGGACGGCGTCGCCCAGCAACGCCGTGTCGAGCGTCCCCGGGTTGCTCACCAGCCGTACCTGCAGCTCGGCGGTGCGTCGGCCCTCGCGGACGACGAGGTTTCGCAGCAGTCCTTCTCCGGTGCGGCGGTCATAGGCGCTGAGGCCTTGTGAGCGGCACCAGGCGACGACGCGCTCGCGCGCCTCATTCCCGGCCTCCGAGGCGAGCAGGCAGTCGGTCACCTCGACGATCTCCTCCCACTGGCCAGGGGCGTGGAAGCCGCACACGAGCCGGCCCGCCTCGTCGGTCCCGAACGAGTACTCGAGCTTGTTGCGGTAGCGCCACTGCTCGACCGCCGGCACGATGGGCTCGAGCTCGAAGCCCTCGAGCCGGCCGATACGGCGCAGGGCGTCGTCGACCTGGTCCTGCTTGACCTCGAGCTGGCGCTCGTAGGGCAGGATCTGCCACGGCGCACCCGGATGATCGGCTCTTGGGGCGATTCGGTCCGGGCCAGGCTCGACGATCTCGACCGCCCGGGCCTGGGCATAGGCGCGCTTGGCGTTCTGCACCTCGGCGCGCACACGGTCGCCGGGGACGGCATCTTGGACGAACACGACGTAGCCGTCGAGGCGCGCGACGCCTGCGCCGCCGAAGGCGAGCGAGTCGACCGTGAGTTCGAGGATCTCGCCCCGCGAGGGGCGGGCACGCGTGCCGGAGACGGGGTTCACCCTACCTAGGATGACAGCGCCGACCGGATCGCCGCCGAGTCGGCGTCGAACTGGAGCAGGATGCGGGCCGCCGCTCCGCCCGGCTCGTGGACCAGCGCGAGCAGGAGGTGCTCGGTGCCGACCTCGGGCTCATCGCGGATCGATGCCTCCCGCCGGGCGCGGTCGATGGTGTCCTCGGCCCGGCCGGTGAACGACAGTTCGGTCTCGGGCACCTCGACGCCGATCCCCATCATCCGGACCACCGCCTGGCGCACGACGTCGTGCGTCACGCCGAAGGTCGCGAGAGTCTGGGCGGCAGTGCCTTCGGGCACGCGGAGGAGCCCGAGCAGGATGTGCTCGGTGCCCACGAAGCTGTGGTGCAGCTCACGCGCCTCGTCGTGGGCACGGGCCAGGGCCTCGCGAGCCTGCTCTGTGAGGTGTTCGGTCAGTCCGAGCTGAGGGATCGATCGATGGCGGCGAGCACGGACTTGCGGTTGGCGTTACGGCGCTCGTAGTCACGTACCCTACGCAGCTCGGCCGGCGAAAGCCCGTCGAGGCGTGCCTGTACCTGCGCCGCGGTGAGTTCGTCGTAGCCGAGGACCGGGAACGACGACCCCGCGCCCACCGAGCGCCGCGCGCGGTCCGCGCTGCGCAACAGGAGATCGAGCGATTCGCTGCGCCGGGCGCGGATCGTGGCCGATCCGATCTGCTGGCGGCCGCGGCTGAGAAGCCGATCGACGTCGGAAAGGAGCTGATCGGTTTGCTGGCGCCCGCGGTTGACGAGTTCGGCGACGAGGTCGTTGGCGTCCGTGTGGGTGACCCGGCCGCGCTCGGCGGCATCGTCGAGGACCTCCTGGATCCGCTCTCGCGTGAGGACGACGAGCCCGAGCGGCCGGATGAGACGGCTAACGAACTGCTCGGCCAGGGCGCTCACACCGTCGCCGGCGTCCCCGCCGGTCGAGCTAGTCGACGGAGTGGCGCGCGCAGGCCTCGAGCGGTGGTTGGGGGCGCCCGATTTGGTCGAGGAGCGCGCCGCAGGTTTCCTGCGCGACCCGCCCGATGGGGATTTGGGTGATGGCATGTCTGCGGCTGTCCGTCCCGGGAGCTCCGCTGAGCCTACCCAAAGGTAGCCACCGCCGACTCAGTCTTGATCCTCTCAGGCGCCGGCCAGGAGCTCGAGCAGCGCCTTCTGGGCATGACGCCGGTTCTCGGCCTGGTCCCAGATCCGCTGTCGTCCTCCGTACAGAACCTGCGCGGTGATCTCCTCACCCGGATGGGCGGGCAAGCAGTGGAGCGCGATCGCGGTCGGCGCGGCGAGGTCGAGCAGCTCGTCGGTCAGGGCGTACGGAGCCAGCATCCGGCGTCGCTCGTCGGCCGAGGCGGGATCGTCGCTCATGCTCACCCAGACGTCGGTGTAGACGGCGTCGGCGCCCCGCACGGCCTCGCGTGGATCGTCGGTTAGGAAGCCCGGGACGGCCGCCTCGAGCTGAAACCCGTCGGGCGCGGCAACGCGAACCTCGACGCCCACCGCCGCGCCCATCGCGACGAGCGAGCGAGCGACGTTATTGCCGTCGCCGACGTAAGCGACGGTCAGGCCGTCGAGATGGCCGAACGCCTCGCGCAGCGTGACCAGGTCGGCCAGCGCCTGGCAGGGGTGGTAAAGCGGGCTCAGCATGTTGATCACCGGTACGGTCGCGTGGGCGGCCATCTCGGTGATCAGATCCTCGTCGCCGGTGCGGATCCCGATCGCCACCGCGTGGCGCGAGAGCACGTAGGCCGTGTCGCGCACCGACTCGCCACGCGAGAGCTGAAGCTCGCCGGGTCGCAGCACCATCGGGTGTCCCCCCAGCTCGGCGATCCCGGCCTCGAACGACACGCGGGTGCGGGTCGAGGGCTTCTCGAAGATCAGCGCCACCGTGCGCTTGCGCAGCGCCTCGGAGCTGTGCGGCGCCGCCTTGAGCTCGAGCGCCCGGTCGATCAAGCCGAGCAGCTCGTCGGTGCTCACCTCGGTGCCGGTGATGAAGTGGCGCGGCAAGCGGCGAGTGTACTGGTCGGTTCCGTAGGTACGGCGACACCGAGAGGGGTCACCGGCGGAGGTGGGCAAGGACGCAGGAGCCGACGTGCAGCAGCGCTGCACGAGGCGACGAGGACGCCGCCCAGCGCCGCCGGGGGCCACTCGAATGTCGTTCGTACTTGCGGAAGCGACCAGTAGGTTGCGTTCCCGCTCATGCGCGTGCTGACCTGGAATCTGCTGCACGGCCGCTCGGTCCCGCCGGCCGGCCGGGAGCTGTTCGACGAGTTCGCAGGGGCGCTGGCGGGCTGGGAGTGGGACGTGGCGCTCCTCCAGGAGGTGCCGCCGTGGTGGCCCGCGTTGCTGGCCGATCGCCTCGGCGCCGAGCAACGCCTGGTCCTGACCTCGCGCAACGCCCTGCTGCCGGCGCGGCGCGCAATCGCGGTCCGCTGGCCGGACCTGATCAAATCGAACGGCGGGGGCGCCAACGCGATCCTGGTCCGGGGCGACACGATCGTCGAGCATCGATACCGACGGCTGTGCGTGTGGCCCGAGCGCCGCTGGGTCCACGCCGTCCAGCTGCAGAAGGCTGGCGTGTGGGTGGCGAACCTGCACGGTGGCGGGCCCATCCGGGACGCGCGGCGCGCGGCCGAGGCCGCACTGCGCTGGGGCGGGGACTCGCCGGTCGTCCTCGGTGGCGACTTCAACATCCGGCAGCTCTCGCTCGACGGATTCCAGTACGCCGGGGGGTTCAGCGTCGACCTCGTGTTCGCGCGGGGGTTTCAGCCCGGCCCCACCGAGGTACTCGACCGGGGGCCGCTCTCGGATCATGCCCCGGTGCTCCAGACACTAAATCGATAGAATTAGTTGCCATGTCTGTGGCGCTGCACTGGTTCCTGCCCACCAACGGCGACTCGCGGTCCGACCTCAGCCTCGGGAACGCCGTCGGCGTGCGCGGATCACGGGCGAATGGTGGGGACACTGCGCGCCGCTCTCGCGACCCCGACATCGGCTACATCGGGCAGGTAGCCCGCTCGGCCGAGCAGCTCGGTTTCCAGGCTGCCCTGACGCCGACGAGCTCCTGGTGCGAGGACGCCTGGATCATCACCGCAGGCATCACGCAGGTGACCGAGCGCCTGCGCTTCCTGGTCGCGTTCCGACCCGGCCTCCAATCGCCCACCCTGGCCGCTCAGATGGCCGCTACCTACCAGCGCATATCGGGCGACCGGCTGCTCCTGAACGTCGTGACCGGCGGCGACGACGCCGAGCAGCGGCGCTTCGGCGACCACCTCGACAAACGCGGGCGTTACGCTCGCACGGGTGAGTTCCTCCACATCGTGCGGGAGCTCTGGACAGGGGAGCCGGTCGACTTCCACGGCGAGCATTACCACGTCGAGGACGCCCAGCTTTACGCCCAGCCCGGCTGGCCCGACGTCTACTTCGGCGGCTCGTCCCCCGAGGCGATCGAGGTGGCCGCTCGCTACGCCGACGTGTACCTCACCTGGGGGGAGCCCCCGGTCCAAGTGACCGAAAAGCTCGATCGCGTCCGGGCCGCAGCAGCCGCGCAAGGCCGCGAACTCCGCTTCGGCATCCGCCTTCACGCGATCACCCGAGACACCTCGGACGAAGCCTGGGCGGAGGCGGAGCGCCTACTGGCGGGCCTCGATCCGGAGGCGATCGCGCGCGCCCAGGCGACTCAGCGCTCGTCTCAGTCCGAGGGCCAGCGGCGGATGACCGCGCTTCACAACGGACGGATGGACCAACTCGAGGTGTCTCCCAACCTGTGGGCGGGGGTCGGGCTCGTCCGCGGCGGCGCCGGCACGGCGCTGGTGGGGAGCCACCAGGAGGTGGCCGACCGCATCGAGGAGTACCACGAGATCGGCATCGACGAGTTCATCCTCTCGGGCTATCCGCACCTCGAGGAGGCCTACCGGGTCGGCGAGGGTGTGCTGCCGGAGCTGCGGCGGCGGGGTCTTGTCGAGGTGGCCGCGGACCACGCTGGGGTGGCCACCGGCCGCGCGGGAGTGGGCGCGGACCGCGCGACGAGCGCCGCGTAGCGGGGTATCCCTCGCCCCACCCGACGTTAGGACTTGACCAGATGCGCCGGTGCGAGCTAACCTCTGCTCAATACATAAGTAATTCGATCGAATTTACCGATTTTGTGAGGTAGGGACTGTGAGTTTGAGTAACCCCCGGACGTTGCCGCTCCCGGGCCGGATCAGCCGGAGCGCCTCGAGCACCTCGTCTCGGGACGGTGGACGGCGCGCCGGGAGGTGGTGGTACCGGCTGCTCAGCCCGCTCGTGGTCCTGCTCGTGTGGCAACTCGTCAGCACGGCGGGTGTCGTCTCGGCCCAGAAGCTGCCGCCACCGACGAAGGTGTGGAGCACCGCCGTGCAGTTGGTCACGACCGACTCCGCCGCCTACGGCACGCTCCAGCACGCGATGCTGATTTCGCTTGAGCGGATCGCGATCGGCTTCGCCCTCGGCGCGAGCGTGGCGCTTGCGCTCGCAATCGTGGCCGGCCTCAGTCGATTCGGCGAGAACGCGGTCGATCCGCTCATGCAGATGGTCCGCACCCTGCCGCTGTTCGGACTGGTTCCCGTGTTCATCGTGTGGTTCGGGATTGGCCAGCTTCCGAAGGTGTTGCTCATCGCCCTGGCCGCGGCGATCCCGCTGTACCTGAACACGTTCTCGGGGATCCGCGGCGTGGACGGACGGCTCGGCGAGCTCGGGCGCACGCTGGGCCTGAGCCGCCGCGAGATGCTCCGTCACATCATCCTCCCCGGCGCCCTCCCCGAGGTCCTCGTCGGGTTGCGCCAGAGCCTCGGCCTGGCCTGGCTGTCGCTCGTCGTAGCCGAACAGCTGAACGCCAACGCTGGCCTCGGCTACATCATCAACCAGGCGACCCAGTTCCTCCAGAACGACGTCATCTTCGTCGCGCTCCTGGTCTACACGCTGCTCGGGCTGCTGACCGACTGGCTCGTCCGACTACTCGAACGGAGGGCCCTGTCGTGGCGTCGCGGATTGTTGGCTTCGTAGCGCCCGCGCCGTCCCCGGGCGGCGAGGCGTCCGATCCGACCTACGCGCCGGCGGCTCGGCTGCGCGGCGTGCGCCGGATGTTCGGGGAGCGCGTCGTCCTCGATTCGCTCGACCTCGAGATCGGCGCAGGCGAGTTCGTCGCCATGCTCGGTCGCAGCGGCTCGGGCAAGTCGACGTTGCTGCGCGCGATCGCTGGGCTCGACGACGGGGCCGGAGGCGAGATCGAGGTCAGCGGCACCGTCGCGGTGGCCTTTCAGGACGCGCGTCTCGTGCCCTGGAAGCACGTGCTGGCCAACGTCCGCCTCGGCCTGCGCCGCCCGGACCCAGCCGCCGTGGCGCGCGAAGCGCTCGAAGAGGTCGGGCTCGGCGACCACCTCCACGCGTGGCCGCTGACGCTGTCGGGAGGCGAGGCCCAACGCGTCTCGCTGGCCCGGGCGCTCGTACGCGACCCCGCCCTGCTCCTTCTCGACGAGCCCTTCGGGGCGCTTGACGCCCTCACCCGGATAGCGATGCACGACCTCGTCCTCGGTCTGTGGGAGCGCCACCGCCCAGCCGTGCTGTTCGTGACCCACGACGTCGACGAGGCGCTCAGCCTCGCCGATCGGGTCGTCGTACTGAACTCGGGGCGCATCACCTACCAGACGCGGATCGATCTGGACCGGCCACGCGGGCGTGAAAACCCAGAGCTGGTGCAGCTTCGCCTCCGCCTGCTTCGAGAACTTGGCATCGATACGAAGGGAGCAACGACATGAGCACCGGGAAGATCAGGCTGGCCGGGGGGCTGCTGCTGTGCGCGCTTTTCGTGGCGGCGTGTGGATCGAGCGCCAGCTCGACGAGCCAGAGCTCCGCGACCGGTGCCACGGCGGCGACCGTGGCCTCGAGCGGATCGGCGAACCTGTCCGGCGTCACCCTGCGGATCGGCGACCAGGCCGGGACCGGCGCCGAAGCGGTGCTGAGCGCCGCCGGCCTGCTGAGCAAGCTGCCCTTCAAGGTGAGCTGGTCTGACTTCACCTCGGGGCCGCCCATGCTCCAGGCGATGAGCGCCGGCGCGCTGGATGTCGGTGGCGTGGGCGATGCACCGCCTGTGTTCGCGGCCGCCGGCGGGGCCAAGATCGACATCGTCGCCGCCCTGCGCAACGACCCCAACAGCGCGGCGCTCGTCGTGCCCAAGAACTCGCCGATCACCTCGATCAGCCAGCTGAAGGGCAAGAAGATCGCGGTGGCGCAGGGCAGCTCGGCCGACTACCACCTGCTCACCGTCCTCACCAAGGCAGGCCTGACCACGCACGATGTCAGCCTCGCGTACCTGCAGCCGGCGGAGGGCCTCGCCGCGCTGGATTCCGGGAGCGTGGCCGCGTGGGACATCTGGTCGCCGTTCATCGAGCAGGTGAAGGTCCAGCACGGCGCGCGGATACTGGCGAACGGCGTCGGCTACGGGAGCAACTACTCCTACGTCGTGGCGTCGCGGGACGCGCTTGGGAGTAGCGCCAAGGCGGCCGCGATCCGCGACTACATCAAGCTGCTGGCGCAGGCCCACGCCTGGGTCAACACGCATCCCCAGGCGTGGGCCGCGCAGTGGGCCAAGGCGACCGGACTGCCGCTGAACGTGATGGTCGACGCGGCCAGCGACGACACGCAGACGTTCACCCCGATCACCCCGCAGATCGTCTCGAACGAGCAGGGGCTCGTGAACGCGTTCTCGGCCGCCGGGCTGATCCCCAACAAATACGACTTCGCGCAGTACGCCTACAGCGGCTTCAACAGCGCCCTGACTACCGGCGCCTAGACGGAGGTAAACCCATGGCTGATTACGAACACATCGACGTACAGAAGGTCGGAGGCAACATCGGAGCCGAGATCCGTGGGGTTCGGATCAGCGGCGAGCTACCACGCGAGGCCGTGTCGGAGATCCGCCGCGCCCTCCTTCGTCATCGCGTGGTGTTCCTGCGCGACCAGCACCACCTCGACGACGACCTCCAGAGCCGCTTTGCCGAGCTGTTCGGAACGCTCACGAAGGCCCATCCGACCGTTTCGGGCGACGGTGCGGCGATCCTTCCCGTCGACTCGGAGCGCAGCAAGGCCAACAGCTGGCACACCGACGTGACATTCGTCGACCGGATCCCGGCGATCAGCCTCCTGCGCGCGATCACCCTGCCCCCGTACGGCGGGACGACCGTGTTCGCCAACACGGTGCGGGCATACCAGCGACTCCCCGAGCCGCTGCGGGCGCTCGTCGACGGGCTGTGGGCCGTGCACTCGAACCTATATGACTACGCGCGACCCGAGAAGGCGGGGAACGGCGCACTGGACCCGAAATTCAAGGCGCACCGCGAGGAGTTCGAGCGGCTCGAGTTCGAGACCGAGCACCCCGTCGTCCGCGTCCATCCCGAGACCGGCGAGCGGACGCTGGTGCTGGGTCACTTCGTACGGCGCTTCGTGGGCCTTAGCAACCAGGACTCGGCTGACCTCTTCGAACTGCTTCAGCGCCACATCACCAAGCTCGAGAACACCGTGCGCTGGAACTGGCGGCCCGGCGACATCGCGGTCTGGGACAACCGTGCCACTCAGCACTACGCGGTTGACGACTACGACGACCACCCGCGCAGGCTGCACCGCGTCACGCTGGCGGGCGACATTCCGCTCAGCATCGATGGGATCGCCAGCATCGTGCGCAAGGGCGATGCGACCGAGTTCTCGCCGGTCGCAGAGGTGGCCCCGGTCGGCTAAGCGCCCCGTCCGGCGCGCAGACCGAAGCCGCGCAGCACGAGCAGCGCCTTCTCTCCGAGCGTTCCGCGTCCGGGGAGGACGCCGAGTTGGGTGGCCGCGTCGTACAGGTCGTAGAACCCGCGCACCCGCAACAGCCGGTTGCGCCGGATCTCGCAGTAGAAGACGCAGTGGACGACGACGAACCGGTTGGTGGCCGGCAGGCCGTCGAGCGCCGCGCGGTGGGTCGCGAGGAGCTTGCACGGCGCGGCCACGAACCGGCCGTTGGTCAGTCGCTCCCCCGTCTGCTCGAGTCGGGCGTCCGGGAACCCGGCCCACAGCCGAGTCGGGTGGCGCAGGAACTGCTCGAGCCCGTCGAGTGGCTCGGGGGTGAGCGGGTCCTCGTAGTGGATCGCGCTCGAGCACACGCCGGCGAAGGCCGACTCATCGCGGCCGGACCAGGCGGCCTCCCAAGCATCCATCAGCTGATCGACAGTCCGACCCGCGGACGTTTCGAGATCAGGCTCGAGTTCGGGCTCGACGTCGGTCACTGGGGAGAATTGTGGGAGATGTCGGCGGCGCCCGCGGCGGCGCCTTGGTCGAACAGCGGGAGTCCCTCGTCCGGCGTCGACGCCTCGGCGTAGCGCCGGCGCGGGATTCGACCCGCGCCCCGCGCGAGCCAGCCCGCCTCGACCGCCAGGCGGATCGCCCGGGCCATCGCCACCGGATCGTGGGCGCGTGAGATCGCACTCGCGCACAGCACCGCGTCGCACCCAAGCTCGATCGCGAACGCCGCGTCCGACGCCGTTCCGACGCCGGCGTCGAGGATCACGGGCACGCTCGCCCGCTCGACGATGATCGAGATGTTGTACGGGTTGCGGATTCCCATGCCGCTCCCGATCGGAGAGCCGAGTGGCATCACGGCGACGCACCCCACGTCCTCGAGCCGGCGGGCCAGGATGGGATCGTCGGTGGTGTAGGGGAGAACGACGAAGCCGTCGTCGACGAGCGCCTCGGCGGCGCTCACGAGCTCGACCGCGTCGGGCAGCAGCGTCCGGTCATCGCCGATGACCTCGAGCTTGATCCAGTCGGTCTCGAACGCTTCGCGCGCGAGCTGGGCGGTGATGATCGCGTCGCGGGCCGTGTAGCAGCCCGCCGTGTTCGGCAGCACCTGCACGCCGGCCCGGTCCAGCACGTCGAGGATCGAGCCGCGGGCCGCTGGGTCGAGCCTCCGCAGGGCGACCGTGCACATCTCCGTCGCGGACGCCTCGAGCGCGGAGGCGAGGATCTCGTGGTTGGTGAAACCACCCGTGCCGAGGATTAGGCGTGAGCCAAGCGGCCGGCCGGCGATCGTGAAAGGGATCTGCTCGCTCATGTGGTCAGTCAACCTCCTTGCACCGCGACGACGACCTCAATACTGGCGCCCGCGTGCAGCGAGGTGCTCGACCACTGCGCACGCGGAACCACCTCGCCCCCCACCGCCACCGCGACGCCCCTACCCTCGGGCGCGCCCGGCAGCGTGTCGATCACGCTGGCCACGGTGGCGCCGTCGGGAAGCTCACGGTGCTCGCCGTTGATCGTGACCGACACGCTCATGCCGTCACCATCGCGCCGGCCGCGAAGCGTGTCGGGGCGAAGTCCCGAGCCGCCGAGAAACCGGGGTCTTCGCCCGTCAGACCAGCGACGACGATCTGCGCCGTGATCGGCGTGAGCAGGATCCCGTGGCGGAAGTGGCCGGTCGCCCAGTGCAGACCGGGAATCGCCCCTGGCCCGATCGCCGGCGCGTTGTCCGGCGTGGCCGGCCGGAGGCCGGCGGCGACCTCGTCGATCACCAGCTCGGTGATGGAGGGCAGCAACTCGAACGCGTTGCGCAGGAGGTCGAGCACGCCGCCGGCTGTCACCGTCGTGTCGAAACCGCGCTCCTCCATGGTCGCCCCGAGCACGTAGCGGCCGTCGCCGCGCGGGACCAGGTAGGCCCCTGTCATTCGCAGCGCGCGTGTCAGCAGGCCGGGTCCGTTCGGGTCGTGCAGCCGAAGGATCTGACCCTTGACGGGGTGAATCGGCACCCTCGCCTCGTCGGGCAGGCCGGCCACGGTGTCGGACCACACGCCGGCGGCGAGCACGACGTGATCGGCACCGATGCCCTCGCCGTCGGCGAGATCGACACCGGTCATCCGATCGCCTTCGATCGTCACCCGGGCGACCGGGGCGTTCAGTCGAAGCTCCGCCCCGGCGGCGCTCGCCGCCTGACCGAGGGCGGGGGTCAGCCGTCGCGGATCGATCGCGTGGTCGTCGGGAATCTCGAGGGCGAGCCGCAGCGTGGGAGCGAGCGCGGGCTCGAGCCGGCGCGCCTCGCTGGCGAGCAGCCGGCGAGCGGGCAATCCCAGCCGCTCGCGGAGAGCCAGCTCTCGTGTGAGCGCCTCCGCCTCATCGGCGTCGCGCGCGCCGAACAGCGTCCCGCAGCTCAGGAAGCCCGGATCCATGCCAGAGCATTCCTGCAGTTCGGAGACGAACGCCGGGTATGCGCCGGCGCTGGCCAGACCCAGGCGCATGAGTGGCCGCTCGGTGGCGATGGCCTCGCTGATCGGCGCGATCATGCCGGCGGCGATCGGCGTGGTGCCCGTGCCGACCTCGGCCGCCCGTTCGAGGACCACGACCTTCAGCCCCCGCTGCGCAGCGCGCCACGCGACTGCGAGGCCAATGACGCCCGCGCCTACAACGGCGACGTCGAATGAGCTTGTCCGATTGGGCAACGTTCACACTCCCTGCGCCGGCATTATCCGGTTCAGGTTCAGACGGTCGGCGGCTCACGACCGCCCTCTCAGCCCGGTGGTAGGGCTCCCGTTTTGCCAATC
>DATBYI010000174.1:0-8437 GCA_036513815.1 Solirubrobacteraceae bacterium | reverse complement strand
CGGGCGACGACGCTGCCGGTCGAGGTGCGCCCGTTCCAGGGCGAGGTCGAGGACTGACGAGAACGTGCCGCCGGTCACCCGTGCGGACATCGAGCGTGTCTTTCGCGAGGAGTACGGGCGGGCCGTGGCCGTGCTCGCCCGAGTGTTCGGCGACATCGATATCGCGGAGGAGGCCGTGCAGGAGGCGTTCGTGACGGCTGTCGCGCGCTGGCCGGGTGGTGGCTTGCCACCGGCGCCGGCCGGCTGGATCATCACGACCGCTCGCCACCGCGCGATCGACCGGCTACGCCGCGAGGCGTCACGCGGTGACCGCCACGCGCAGGCGGCGCTGCTGCATCGGTCGGGCCCGGAGCAGGGGGAGGGGCGCCAAGTGCCTGGCGAGGAGAGCCCGGAGCCGGGCGAGGAGAGCGCCGTGCCGGACGACCGGCTGCGCCTGATCTTCACGTGCTGCCACCCAGCGCTTGGCAGCTCGGCTCAGGTCGCGCTCACGCTCAGGCTGATGGGCGGCCTGCAAACGCGTGAAATCGCCCGGGCGTTCCTCGTGCCAGAGGCGACGATGGCGCAGCGGCTCGTGCGCGCGAAGGGGAAGATCCGGGACGCCCGGATCCCGTACCGGGTCCCGACGGACGCGGACCTGCCAGAACGTCTCGCCTCGGTGCTGGCGGTCGTCTACCTGATCTTCAACGAGGGCTACGCCGCCAGCTCGGGCCAGCTCCTGATTCGCGAGGAGCTCGCGTCGGAGGCGATCCGGCTCGGCCGTCTGCTGACCGACCTGATGCCAGACGAGCCGGAGGTGCTCGGGCTACTCGCGCTGATGCTGCTCGTGGACTCGCGCCGAGCTGCACGCACGAGCTCGGTGGGCGCGCTCATCCCGCTTCCCGAGCAGGACCGCGGCCTCTGGGACGCCGATCTGATCGAGGAAGGGCAGGCGCTCGTGAAGCGATGCCTGCAGCGAAACGAGCCCGGTCCATACCAACTCCAGGCCGCGATCAACGCCGTCCACAGCGACGCCCCCACCCCGGCCGACACCGACTGGAACCAAATCCTCGCGCTCTACGACCAGCTGCTGATCTTCGCCCCGACGGCCGTCGTCGCGCTCAACCGGGCCGTCGCGGTGGCCGAGATCAACGGCCCGCGCGACGCGCTCGAAATCGTCGACGGCTTATCGCTCGACGGCTACTACGTCTACCACGCGATCCGCGCGGACCTTCTACGACGCCTCGGCCGGATGGACGACGCCGCGGCCGCCTACCGGGCCGCGATCGATCGCACCGACAACGCGACCGAGGTCGGATTCCTCCGGGGCCGCATCGCATTGCTGCGTCACTTGTAGATCAGCTTGTAGCCGAGCATCTGTGTGAGGGTCACGAACTTGTAGCCGCGCGCCTTGAGACCGGTGATCTCGGCCGGCAGAGCGGCCAGCGTCTGGTAACGCGGACCGCCGCCGTTGTGCTGGAGCACGATGGAGCCGTTCCGGACGCCCGACAGGACCCGGCCGACGATCGTGCCGGTTCCTGGCAATGACCAGTCGCGGGTGTCGACGTCCCACTGGATGGTGGAAAAGCCCAACGACTTCGCGGTGCTGATCACCGACGAGCTCACCGAACCGTACGGCGCGCGGAACAGGCAAGGCTGAAAGCCTGTCGTCTGCTTGATCGCTGCGGCGGTCAACGCGATCTGCGAGCGCGCGCCGGACGCGGCCATCTTCGCGAGGTCGGGGTGGCTCCAACTGTGATCGCCGATCATGTCTCCGTCGGCGAGCATCTCCCGCTGGACCGCGCCGGTCGGGTCGTACTGCCTGATCTGATTGCCGATCTCGAAGAACGTGGCCGGGACGCCATAGCGCGCTAGCAGGTTGACGAAGTCCCTCGTCGGCGGCGTACCCCCCGGTCCATCGTCGAATGTCAGCGCGACCTCACGCGCGTTGCTCGGCCCTCGCGACACGAACGCCCCGTTGGCCACGCAGCCCACGGGGCGTGGCGTGCGGGCCGACAACAGCGCTGACCGGGCGGGGAACAGGCTCTGACAACTCCGCGTAGGTGCAGTGTGGATGGCCGGCCCGCTGCACGCGGGCGCGCTGAGCGTGCTGACCACTTGCCAGCGCAGCGGTTTGTAGCCGGCCCCGATGACGCCGGGAAGGAAGCTCGCGGTCAACTCCCGATTGCTTCCCCGCGTGACAGTCGCCCGGATGGCGCGCGCCTGGCCAGCCGTGCCATTGCTGACAGACGCATACGTGAGCTGCGGCGCATGGTCTCCCTGGCGGGGACCGGCGAGGCACAGCTGTCCGCTCACGGCCCCATTGCCGGCACGATCTACGAGCAGGCAGAGCGTGCGCCGGTCACGCGCCAGCGCGCCCGGGGAGAAAGGCTGACTCATATTCAGCCGCCACACGAACTGTAGGGCGTTCTGGCTCAGCGACGCGCTCTGCACCGAAAGCGGCTGACTCCCGGTGGTCGGGGTCGCTGCGGACCCGGAACCGCTGCCGATACAGAGCGGGCCCGCGATCAGCGCGCCCGCGACTGCAAGTCGTCTGAGTGACAACATTGTTTTCTCCGCTCTCAGTTCGCGTTGATGAACCGGGCGTCCGAGCTGTCGTCAGCTCGCTATCGCCTGGTGCTGGGTGGCGCGCAGAGTCGCGCAGGCGCGGGGCAGCGTCGTCAGTACTGGACTACTGCAATGGCGCCCGGACCGCGGTTAAGTGAATCGCGGCGGTACGGTCATTTCCGGCTCCCCCACACGAGCAGGCTCAGGTGCGTCGCCAGACGCCGAGCCACATCTGCAGCGTGAGAATGCGGCCGCGGGCGTGCTCTTCGAGCGCGAAGAGGCCGGTTCCACGGGGGCGCTCGGCCAGGTCCATCTCCACGAGCGCGTGCGTCGCGGGGTCGGATGTGCCCCGGCGCAGCCAATCGTCGAAGTCGAGCTCGAAGGCGAACCGCTCCTCTCGCTCCAGCTCGAGACCGGATTGCTCGCCCAGCGCGCGCAGCCGCACCGCGCTGAGGGACGCCCAGTGCGAAGGGTCGCGCAGGCGCTCGATCTCCTGGGACCACGCCCGCGCCTCGGCGTCGTCGTCGGCCAGGTGGTCGAGGATCACGATCCGTCCGCCCGGGCGGACGAGTCGCGCGAGCTCGGTGAACAGGCGAGCCGGGACCGGGAGGTGGTGAATCGAGAATCGCGTGACCGCCCCGTCGAAGCTCGCGGCGTCGAGCCCGGTAGCGGTGGCGTCGACGGCCTGGAAGGTCGCGTTGTCGATCCCGGTCGCCCGCGCCTCCTCGCGCGCGACCTCGATCATGGCCGGGGTGATGTCGACCCCGTGCATCGAGGCGACGTGCGGCGCGAGCCGGCGGCTGATGATGCCGGGGCCGCAGGCCGCCTCGAGCCAGCGCTCCGAGGGTTGCGGCTGGGCGGCGGCGAGGATCGCGTCGAGCGTCTCGGCCGCGTTGGCTACGGCGCTGGCGTTGAACGTCTGCGCCTGCTCGGTGAAGGCCCGATCGACGAGGCCGCCGTGATGTTCCATATACGGAACACTAACCCGCTCGCTCCGGAGCTCCGACTCGCTCGGCAGCCCCCACTTCTGCTCTACGCGCGCCGGAGCCGGTCCCGTCTAGCGCTCGAGCTCGAACCACACGTGCGTGGTCCCCGTCTGCGTTCCCCAACGGCTGGCCTCGCTCTCGACGATCATTAGGCCGTACCCGCCGATGCCGTCCGGACCGTGCTCAGTGCGAGGTGTGGGAATCGCTCGCCCCTCGTCGATCACCTCGACGAGCAGGCGATCCGCATCGAGGCTCGCCAGCAAGGTGATGGCGCCTTCGCCGTGGAGCAGGGCATTCGTCACGAGCTCGCTGGTCAGAAGCGTGGCCGTCCGGAGCTGACGCTCGTCGAGGGCGTCGCCGAAGGATCGGGTCAGCCGGCGGCGCGCTAGCCCGGGTGCTTCCGGCGCGCGCAGCAGATCCACCGTGAGGGCGGCGTTCGCGTCCATGTTGTAAAGCTACCCACGAACCGCGCGGCTCACCGTCGGACTTCGCGAGACGCTTCGGCGCCGGCGATTGAGGACCCGGCTCAGCGCTCAGGCCGAGGGGCTGGCGACGGCTCGTGCGCGGTGGGAAGACTGCTCGTGCACTGGACTTTCGGTGTGGTCATGGGTTGCTCTCCTACATAAACGGAACGACGACCGCCGGACTTCGCCACGAGCACTGTCTCAGTCCGATGGCCAGCGCACATCGGGCAAATGCTCACTTTCTACGCCCTGTTCAGGCACGGGTGCGGGTGTTTAGGCGCCGATGTGCCGTTCGTCACGCCGTGGCCCCCTCCGCCCAGGGACGATGTGGCTAAATGCAGGCATGACAACCGGGATCCAGCCGCGCCGAGAGGCGCTCACGCCATCCGAGGTCGAGGCCATCAACACCTGGTGGCGCGCCGCCAACTACCTATCCATCGGTCAGATCTACCTGCTCGACAACCCCCTTCTGCGCGAGCCACTTCGGCCCGAGCACACCAAGCCCCGGCTGCTCGGTCACTGGGGGACGACCCCGGGCCTCAACTTCGTCTACGTGCACATGAATCGTGCCATCAGGGCTCGGGAGCTGAACGCGATCTACGTGACCGGACCCGGGCACGGCGGTCCGGGACTCGTGGCGAGCGCCTACCTGGACGGGACCTACACCGAGGTTTACCCCCACATCGGCCACGACGAGGAGGGCCTGCGCCGGCTGTTTCGCCAGTTCTCGTTCCCGGGTGGGATCCCGAGCCACGTCGCCCCCGAAACGCCGGGATCGATCAACGAGGGCGGCGAGCTTGGCTACAGCCTGCTCCACGCGTACGGCGCGGCGTTCGACAACCCCGATCTGCTCGCGCTGTGCGTCATCGGCGACGGTGAGGCTGAGACCGGCCCGCTGGCGGCGAGCTGGCACTCGAACAAGTTCCTCAACCCGGCGCAGGACGGCGCCGTCCTGCCCGTCCTTCACCTGAACGGCTACAAGATCGCGAATCCGACCGTTCTGGCCCGGATCGAGCCGGAGGAGCTCCGCTCGCTGCTGGAGGGCTACGGCTACACGCCGCGGTTCGTCGAGGGATCGGACCCGGCCACGATGCACCAGCTGATGGCGGCGACGCTCGATGAGGTGCTCGACGAGATCGCCGAGATTCAGCGTCACGCCCGCGAGGACGGCGATCTGACCCGGCCGCGCTGGCCGATGATCGTGCTGAAATCGCCCAAGGGATGGACGGGGCCGAAGGTGGTCGACGGGCTACCGGTGGAGGGGACCTGGCGCGCACATCAGGTGCCCGTGGCCGAGGTGCGGACGAACCCCCAGCACCTCGCCCAGCTCGAGGAATGGATGCGTTCGTACCGTCCAGAGGAGCTGTTCGACGAGTCCGGCGCGGTGCGCGCCGAGATCACCGCCCTCGCGCCCGAGGGTGACCGGCGGATGAGCGCGAACCCCCACACGAACGGTGGGCTGCTGATCCGCGACCTCGAGCTGCCCGACTTCCGCGAATATGGGGTCGACGTGCCCGCCCCGGCGAAGGTCTCCACCGAAGCGACGCACGTGCTCGGCGTCTGGCTGCGCGACGTGATCAAGGCCAACCCCGACCGGTTCCGCCTCATGGGTCCCGATGAGACCGCGTCGAACCGTCTCCAGGCGGTGTTCGAGGTGACCGATCGCGTGTGGGAGGCCGACCGCCTCGACACCGACGATCACCTGGCGCCGGACGGCCGGGTGATGGAGGTGCTCTCCGAGCACCTGTGCGAGGGGTGGCTCGAGGGCTACCTGCTGACCGGCCGCCACGGCTTGTTCAACTGCTACGAGGCGTTCATCCACATAGTCGACTCGATGTTCAACCAGCACGCGAAGTGGCTCAAGACGACCCGCCATATTTCCTGGCGGCGCCCACTCCCGTCGCTCAACTACCTCCTGTCGAGTCACGTGTGGCGTCAGGACCACAACGGCTTCTCACACCAGGATCCCGGCTTCATCGACCACGTGGTGAACAAGTCCGCCGACATCATCCGGGTGTACCTGCCGCCGGACGCCAACTGCCTGCTGTCGGTGGCCGACCATTGTCTGCGCAGCCGGCACTACGTCAACCTGATCGTGGCCGGCAAACAGCCGGCGCTCAACTACTTGACGATGGCGGAGGCGGTCGACCATTGCACGCGTGGGATCGGCATCTGGGGCTGGGCCTCGAATGACCAGGGCGAGGAACCCGATGTGGTGATGGCTTGCGCTGGCGACGTTCCGACGCTCGAGACGGTGTCCGCGGTCGCGCTGCTGCGCAAGGCTCTGCCCGAGCTCAAGGTGCGCGTCGTCAACGTTGTCGATCTGATGCGCCTCCAGCCCGAGTCCGAGCACCCGCACGGGCTGCCGGATGCGGAGTTCGACGCGCTCTTCACGAGCGCGCGGCCGGTCATCTTCGCCTACCACGGCTATCCCTCGCTGATCCACCGCCTCACCTACAGCCGGAGCAACCACGACAACATCCACGTGCGGGGCTACAAGGAGCAGGGAACGACGACCACCCCGTTCGACATGGTGATGCTCAACGACCTCGATCGTTTCCATCTCGTCATGGATGTCATCGACCGGGTACCCGGGCTCGGCGAGCGCCAGGCCCATCTGCGCCAGACGATGGCCGACGAGCGCGTCTGGCATCGCGCCTACACCCGCGAGGTCGGCGACGACCCACCCGACGTGCGCGACTGGACCTGGCCCGGAGCGAAGGGCTAGGGCTGGCGCGTCGTCCGCCGTGCGAGTCCTCGTCGTCAACGCCGGTTCGAGCAGCCTCAAGCTGAGCCTGATCGGCGAGGACGACGCCACGCTGGCCGAGCGCGAGCTCGCAGCTCCCAAATCGACGGTCGACCCCGCAGACCTGCGCGCGGCGCTGGACGGCGGATTGCGCGAGGCGGACGTCGTCGGTCACCGGATCGTCCACGGCGGAGAGCGCTTTCGGGCAGCCGTGCGGATCGACCCCGAGGTCGAGGCCGAGCTACGGGGCCTCGTGGCGCTCGCCCCGCTGCACCAGCCGAAGTCGCTGGACGCGCTCGACGCCGTGTCCCGCGCCCTTCCGGGCGTTCCCGCCGTGGCGTGTTTCGACACGGCCTTCCATGCCACCCTGCCGCCAGCGGCCCGCACCTACGCCCTGCCCGCGAAGTGGCGCGAGCGCTGGGGGCTCCGGCGCTATGGCTTCCACGGCCTCTCGCACGCCTGGATCGCGCGCCGGGTCCCGCAGCTTCTCGAGCGGGATCCGACTGCGCTGCGCATCGTCAGCTGCCATCTCGGAGCCGGCGCGTCGCTGTGCGCGATCGCCGGCGGCCGATCGGTTGACACCACGATGGGCTTCACGCCGCTCGAGGGCCTCGTGATGGCGACGCGCTCGGGTAGCGTCGACCCCGGACTGCTGACCTGGCTGCTCGAGCAGACCGGACTCACCGAACGCGAGATGGCGCAGGCCCTCGAGCACGAATCGGGGCTCCTGGGACTTGCGGGGAGCGCCGACATGCGCGAGGTCCTCGACCGCGCCGGCGCGGACGACGAATCCGCCCGGCTCGCCGTCGATGTCTACCTGCACCGGCTGGCAGCCGAGATCGCGGCCATGACGGCCGCACTCGGCGGACTCGACGCGCTCGCATTCACCGGTGGCGTGGGTGAGAATTCGGCGGAGATCCGGGCGCGCGCCGTCGAACGGGTCGCCTTCCTCGGCGCGGAGATCGACGAGCGCGCCAACGCGGCGGCGAGCCTCGACTCCGAGATCGGCTCGTCCGCGGCACCGGTGCGGGTGCTCGCCATCCGCGCTCGCGAGGATCTCGAGATCGCGGGACAGGCGCGTGACGTGATGGGCCGGGCCTGAATTCACCAAGCATTCAGCTCCAGCTAAATCGATTGACCAGGGACGGTGGGGTGCGATCTTGGGGGCGGTGAATCAGTCGCTCCTGGGGCCCCGCGGGGCGTGATCCTCCCGCTCGGCGGTCGGTGGCTGCGTTCGCTCATTCAACGAGGCAAGCGCAAAGAGAGCTAGACGGGAGGTTGGTGGACGTGCAGAAGATCACGCGCAGGATGGTCGCGGCGCTAGTCCTGGTCGTATCGGCGGCGGCGGTAGCCGCATGCGGAAGCTCGACCTCGGGATCGGCTTCGAACAACTCGAGTCCCGCCTCAAACGGGACCGCGAAGCCGAACTCCGCCCCGAAGCTGTCGCTCGCGGGCCTCGCCGTCACGAAGCCCGATGCGTCGGCCCAGCACATGGGCGGCACGCTCAACGTGATCTCGGCCGAGGGCTGGGAGCACCTCGATCCGGGCGCGTCGTACTTCCAGATCGACTATATGGTCGTGTACGCGACGCAGACGCCGCTCTACACGTTCACCCCGACGAGTGACACGCCGACGCCGCTGTTGGCCTCGGGGATGCCAATCGTCAGCGACGGCGGCAAGACGGTGACCGTGCACAT
>DATBYI010000173.1:0-5667 GCA_036513815.1 Solirubrobacteraceae bacterium | reverse complement strand
GCGGGCGCCACGACAAGCTCTCTGTTCGTGAGCTCGCCGGGTAGTTACGAATGCGAGCTGATCGCCTCCAACGCCGCCGGCTCGACGACGCAGACGAGCGCTCCCGTGACCATCTCGGCCGCGAAACTGCCGCCCCCGCTGTTGGGCAGGAAAGTGAACGCAACGCCGGTCGGTGGCAAGGTGTTCACACTCGTCGACGGCCGCCTGGTGCCGCTGACCGCGGCGACGCAGATTCGATCCGGCGCCGTGGTGGATGCACTTCATGGGACGATTTCGCTGACCAGCGCGACCGGGAAAGGCAAGAAGACGCAGACCGGAAGGTTCGGCGGCGGGATATTCAAAGTCACGCAGGTGAGGGCGGGGACGAGCAAGGGGCTGACGACGCTGACACTGGTCAACGACGCCTTGAAGGGCGCTCCCTCGTTCGCGACCTGTCAGTCACACAAGGGTCGCGACGCGTCGGCGGCCGCGCTCTCGAGCCGGACGCTTCAGCTTCTCCACGCCAGCGCTCACGGGAAGTTCCAGACTCGTGGCCGATACAGCGCCGCCACAGTACGCGGCACCATCTGGTCGATCGCCGATCGGTGCGATGGGACGCTCGTTCGTGACGTCACCGACTCCGTTCTCGTCAACGACTTCGTCCGACACAGGGCCGTCGTCCTGCACGCCGGACAGAGCTATCTGGCGAGAAAACCCAAGTAGCGTCCGCCCGGCGCGTCAGCTCTCAGTGGTGGGCTCGGGCCATTTGCGGCCGCCAACCTCGAGCTGACCGACCTTCAGCGATCCGATCTCGACTTCTCCGGCTCGCAGTCGACGGATCACGGCGTCGGCGATGGCAAGCCGTCCGATAGCGAGTGCGCCGATCGCCGCCGCGGCGATCGCGATCGGCGCCATCGCCGCGGGGCCCGAGACGCGGGCGCCTGTCACGTGGGCACCGGTGACGGATGCCCCCGTTAGTTCGGCGCCGGTCGACCGGTGGCGCAGCTTGAGGCTTCGGAACATGGAACAGCTCCTCTCGAGTTGCGGGCTTCTCTTGTTCGGAGATCATCGCGGACGCGGCCGGGCCGCCGGAAGATCCGCGGAGCCGGCTCGAGAAACCGCCACATATCGTCGCTTTCTCGAGCCGGCCCTCCTCCCCTGGTTCGAGATCCGCTGTTGGGCGGCTTAGCTGGTGGTCACGCACCCAGGATCTTCAGACCTCTTGTCCTCGCACCGGACAGAGCGCAAGCTGTGGGCATGACCAAGACATCATTCCTGGGCGATAAGCCCGTCAACCGCATCGGCTTCGGCGCGATGCAGCTCGCCGGTCCCGGCGTGTTCGGACCGCCTCGCGACCCGGACGCCGCCCGCGCCGTGCTCCGTCGCGCCATCGAGCTCGGCGTCGACCACATCGATACCGCGCAGTACTACGGCCCGGACGTCGTAAACGACCTGATCCGCGACACCCTGTATCCCTATCCGGACAATCTGAAGCTCGTCACCAAGGTCGGCGGCCGGCGCGACGACAAGGGGGCCTGGCTCCCGGCCCAGAGTCCCGCCGAGCTGCGCTCCGGTGTCGAGGACAACCTCAGGTCGCTGCGGGTGGAGCGGATGGACCTCGTCAACCTCCGTCTCATGGCAGCCGATACTTCCGGCGACGTGCTCGCCGAGCAGCTCGGCACCCTCGAGGATCTCCGCGGCGAGGGCAAGCTTGACCTGATCGGGATCAGCGAGGCCGGTGTCGGAGACGTCCATCGCGCCCTCGATCTCGTCGACATCGCCGAGGTTCAGAACGCCTACAGCGTCGTCAACCGGTCTGGCGAGGATGTGCTCGAGCTGTGCATGGACCGAGAAATCGCCTTCGTGCCCTACTTCCCACTCGGTTCGGCGTTCGCCGGCGGCCCCAGGCAGCTCGCGGACGATCCCGCCCTCGCCGGGGTCGCTGAGCGGCGAGGGATTACCGCAACTCAGGTCGCGCTGGCCTGGCTGCTGGGCCGGTATGAGCGGGTGCTGCTGATTCCGGGCACGAGCTCCGTTCAACACCTCGAGGAGAACATGACCGCAGCGGACGTCGAGCTCGACGCGCAGGACCTCGCCGACCTCGAGCACGCCACTCAATTGGGCGACCCACTGGCCGCCGCCCACGAGTAACCCGGGTTACGCCACTCGCGCGGGCACGCGCGTCAGAGCGTGGCGAGCGCCGCGCGAGTGGCCTCATCGGCGGGCGCGTACACGGCGAGTCGCAGCTCCGGCCGCCCCGTCGGCACCGTCTGCGCGTGATGCAGGCGGAGCGTCCCCAGCCGCGAGCTTTCCATCACCTTGGTGCCGCGCTGCGTCTCGCTTACCTCGTGCTCGTCCCACCACTCGCAGAACTGCGGGCTGTGCCCACGTAACTGCGCCAGAAACTCCTCGTACTCCACATCGCCGGCGTGGCGCGCGTACTCGGCGCGGAATCGCGCCACCGTGTTTCGCGCGGTCGACTCGCGCTGCGCGGTCATTCCGCCCTCCCCGGGATCCACCAACAGCCACCAGAGGAGAAACCTTCTCTCTGAAGCCAGATGGTCCGGCGACCCGAGCACGACCGAGGCCGCTCGGTTCCAGGCGAGGATCCTCGTCATCGGCCCGAGCAGGTAGGCCGGGTTAGGGTGCAGCGAGTCGACCAGAGCGATCAACTGGCCGATGTCGCCGTCGAGCTGCTCGGGATCCGTGCCCGCCACATCGTCGGCCAGCGGCAGCTCCGTCCGCGCAAGCGCGAACAGGCTCCTCCGCTCGGCCGGATCAAGCCGGAGCGCGCGAGCGAGCGCATCGAGCACGTCCGGCGACGGGTTGATGTCCCGACCCTGCTCGAGCCACGTGTACCAGGACACGCCCACGCCGGCCAACCCGGCGAGCTCCTCGCGCCTCAGGCCGGGCGTCCGGCGCCGACCGCCGTTGTCCGGCAGCCCCACGTCGGCCGGCGAGAGCCGCGCGCGCCGCGAGCGCAGAAATGCCCGCAACTCATCCCGCCGGGAAGGTGACGACGCGACAGCCATGACGACCAAAACGACTCTAGCCGCTCACACCGGAGAAGCCGGGCCAGCGTCCGGCGCGCGTAAGCTTCGCCCCGGCAAGCTGCCTTCGAACGACAGGAGCAAGACATGGGACTACGGGACAAGCTCACCGACCTGCGCGACCAGGCGCAGGCGACGGTGGCCGAGCACAAGGACCAGATCCAGGGCGCGGTGGAGACGGCCGGCGCGGCCGTCGATCGAAAGACGCACGGCAAGTACACCGACAAGATCGTGAAGTACGGGCAGAAGGCAAACGACGCGGTCGAGAATCTCGGGGGCCAGGCGACGGGCGAAAAGGATGCGGGTGCTCCGCCAAACACCGCGACGGCCGGGACTCCCTCGGGTCCGACGCCGGACGGTGGCGCCGCCGACGCTTGACCGGGGCTGACGGTCACCCCGGGGGACTTCAGGTGAACCGTTTCTCCGTCATTCCGGGTCAAAACCGGCGTGAACAGAGAAAAGGACCTGAACATGACTTTCACAGACGAGCGCCCCGAGATCCGGAGCCCGGAGCTCGAGGGCATGCAGCGCGCAACCTTCGCGGCTGGGTGCTTTTGGGGTGTCGAGGCGGCATTCCGCGAGATCGAAGGGGTCGCGGCAACGCGCGTCGGCTATACCGGCGGCGCCACCAGCGATCCAACCTACGAGCAGGTCTGCTCGGATACCACCGGCCACGCCGAGGCGGTGCAGGTCTGGTTTGACCCGGACCGGGTGAGCTACGGCGAGCTGCTGGATACGTTCTGGTCGATCCACGACCCGACGACCCGCAATCGGCAGGGATGGGACTTCGGCAGTCAGTACCGCTCGGCGGTCTTCTTCGACGACCCCGAGCAGGAGCGCCAGGCGATCGCCTCGCGCGACGAGCGCCAGACCAACGTGGCGCGACCGATCGTCACCGAGATCGTGGCGGCAACGCCGTTCTACGACGCCGAGGAGTACCACCAGCGGTACTTCGAGAAGCACGGCGGCGCGGCGTGCGCGACGACGATTCGTCGCTAGACCGCTCAGCCCTCCTCGAGCGCCAGATATGGCTCGAGGAGGGCACGCAGCTGCATCCGTCCGCGGTGTAGTCGGCTCTTGAACGAGGCCTCTCGGATCCCGACTACCTCGGCGGCGTCGCGGGTCGAGAGCCCTTCGATGTCCCGCAATACGACGGCCGCGCGCCACTCGGCGGGCAGCTCGTCGAGCGCCTGCTCTAGCGCACCCTCGAACTCGCGGTCGAGCGTCTGGGCCTCCGGGCCGAGCTCCGGCGACTCCGGCAGCGAGAGTACGACGTCGTCGCGATCCGGATCTGACTCCGCACGTGGGGGTGGGCGACGAGATAGCCGCCGCTGGGCTTCGTTGAAGGCGATCCGGTAGAGCCACGTGGAGAACTGCGAGCGCTCCTCGAAGCGTGCCAGGCCGCGCCAGGCACGCAGGAAGACTTCCTGCGCCACCTCGTCGGCCTCGTCCGCGTCGAGCCCGAAGCGCCGGAGTGCGGCATAAACACGATCGGCATGGCGGACGACGAGCTCCATGAATGCTTCCTGATCGCCCGCCTGCGCCCGGCGAATCAGGTCATGCTCGTCTTCGGAACGCACCGCGCCGGCCACCGCGCGGTTATACCGCCTTGCGACTGGGCGGCACGGAAACGTGCCGCCCAGCGAAAGCGCTAGTGCTCCTTGAGCTCGAGCGAGCAGGAGTTGATGCAGTAACGCTCCCCGGTCTCGCCGGGGCCGTCGGGGAACACGTGACCGAGGTGGCCGCCGCAAGCGGCGCAGTTGACCTCGATCCGATGCATCCCGTAGCTGAAATCGTCGACGAGGTCGACATTGGCCCGGTCCGCCGGCTCGGTGAAGCTCGGCCAGCCGGTCCCCGAGTCGAACTTCGTCTCGGAGGAAAACAGCTCGGCGCCGCAACCGGCGCAGCGATACGTACCGGCCCGCTTCTCGTCGAAGTACCTCCCGGTGAAGGGCCGTTCGGTGCCCTTGCCGCGAAGCACGTCGTACTGGTCAGCGGTCAGCTGGTCGCGCCACTCGCTGTCGGTCTTCTCGACTCGCGGGCGGTCGCCCTGGTTATCGGTGTAGGTCTCGTTGTTCATGTCGGGTTTGACCCGGTCGGCAGGCAAAACGATTCAGTCGGGCCGGCTGATTCGCACTCGCACGGAGGCGACGATCGCGACCGCTTCAACCCTTGCGCTCGGCGCGGAGAGGCGACTCAGGGCATCCACAGTTCGCCGCAAGCCGGCGAGCAGGCGCCGACACTCTTGGCACTCGGCGAGGTGGTGGTCCATCCGGACGCGACTCGCCGAGGCAAGCGCTCCCTCCAGGTAGTCCGACATGCGGCTCGGCACCCAGCGGTGATCTCGCCGGAAACGCTCTGGATCAATTCCGCTCATGAGTCTTCTGACCCGCCGGCCCGGGCAAACGATTCGCGCCTGACCGCCAACCCCGCCGCACGGCTCGATCCATCGCCTCCCCCACCTCCAATTTATACCGCGGAAAGAGCCTTCATGAGGCCCTGGATCGTGCCGCATAATCGCCCGCCGCAAGCTGGAAGCGACGAAACGGAGGAGCGATGAAAGAGCATGAGGTCCTGATTGCCGGAGGGGGTCCGACCGGGATGATGATGGCCGGCGAGCTGGCCCTGGCGGGGGTCG
>DATBYI010000172.1:0-9463 GCA_036513815.1 Solirubrobacteraceae bacterium | reverse complement strand
GGCGACCGCGGCCTAAGGCGCCGCCATCAGGCGCCGCCGACCAAGCAAATCCCTAAGGCGCCGCCGTCAGGCGCCGCCGACCAAGCAAATCCCTAAGGCGCCGCCGGCGGGCGCCGCCGACCAAGCAAATCTCCTAAGGCGCCGCCGTCAGGGGTCAACCCGCGCGAGAGCGGTTCTCGCGCCCGCCGGTCAGCACCGAGGCGGCAAAGCGGAACAGCGTCGGGTGCAGCTCGCGCAGCCGGTCGGACACCTCGTCGGCCGCGCTCTCGAGCAGGCACTGCTGGACGAGCTCGGCGATCCCTCCCACCAGTCCGCGCAGGAACGCGTCGGGTACCGCCGGGAGGTCTGGCTCCTCCGCCCGCGCCCGCTCTCGCAGCCCGCGGTAGTGCCCGACGTAGTCGGCCAGTACGCGCTCGCGCGCCTCGAGCGCCTCGGGTCCCGCGCCCAGCACGTCGATCAGCAATACGCGCGCGAAGTGCGGCTCGGCCGCGAGGATCGCGAGGTAGGTCTCGAGCGAGACCGATAGCCGGGTGCGCCAGTCGGGGTCCTCGAGCGCGCGCAGCGACGCGTCGATCTGAACGATCCCGTTCTCGCAGCCGGTTCGGTAAGCCTCGAGGAAGCAGCGCTCCTTGTCCTGGAAGTGCTCGTAGAACGTACGGCGCGAGACCCGCGCCCCGGTCACCACGTCGCTCACCGTCACCGCCGCGTAGCCGCGCTCGGACACGGCGCGCGCCATCGCCTCGAACATCCGCGCGCGGGTGATCGAGCTCGTCGTCTCGCTGACGTCGTCCCAGTCGTGCGGAATGTGGACCGACTGGAGGAACAGAGATGGTGGTGCCGTCGCCATGTACGGCAACACCATAACAGTCCGATACGTCGCCGTTCCGGTTTGGTACGAATCCGTTCCGGGCATATTGCTGCTTCGAGCGTGCAGGGCGCTCCAAGTCGCCGCCGTCAGGCGCCGCCGACGAATTCCAAGTCCGAGGCAACCGATCCAGGAAAACCCAGTGGGAGGGAACGTGCTGCATTGCAGACGCGTCGTGACGCTGCTCGCTGCCGTGACCGCGGCAGCAGCAGCGGCCGCGCCGGCGGCGCTCGCCGACGGGCTTCAAATCCAGGTCCTGTCAACCCGAGCCAACCTCGTCTCCGGCGGTGATGCGTTGACGCAGGTCGCGCTGCCGGCCGGGACCGATCCGTCGACCGTAAAGGTCAGCCTGAACGGAAGCGACGTCACGAATGAGTTCGCCGAGCGCCCCAACGGCGAGTTCGAGGGACTGCTGACCGGCCTCGTCCTCGGCTCGAACACCGTGACCGCGACGTTGGCCAACGGCACTTCCACCGACACCACGATCATCAATCACCCGATCGGCGGCCCGATCTTCACCGGCCCCCAGGTCCAGCCCTGGGCGTGCCAGTCCGGCGCCCCCGACGCTCAGTGCGACGCGCCGACGACCTACGCGTACTACTACATGCCCGCGGTCGATCAATCGCAACTGCAATCCACGACGGGGCCGATGGACCTGAGCGACCTGTTCCAGTCCTACGACCCGTCCAACCCGCCCCCGTCCGCAGCGATCGCGACGACGACCACCGATAACGGCACGACCGTGCCGTACATCGTGCGCGTCGAGACCGGCTATCTCGACCGCGACCAGTACTCGATCGCGATGCTCTGGCAGCCCGGCCAGCCGTGGGCGCCCTGGTCCCCGCAGCCACAGTGGGACCACAAGCTCGTGATCACCCACGGCTCGAGCTGTGGCGCCGACCACGACACCGGTACCGCGCCGAGCACTGAGTACGACCCGGCGCTCCGGCGCGGGATGGCCGTGATGTCGACCGCGATGGACAACGCCGGCCACGACTGCAGCGTGCTAACCGAGGCCGAGTCGCTGATCATGGCCAAGGAGCAGCTGATCGACGAGTACGGGACGCTCCGCTACACGATCGGCACCGGCTGCTCGGGCGGCTCGCTGGCCCAGCAGCAGGTCGCCAACGCCTACCCCGGCGTCTACCAGGGGATCCTGCCCCAGTGCTCGTTCCCGGACGCGTGGTCGACCGGGCAGGAACTCGCCGACTACCAGCTCACCCGCAACTACTTCGAGGATCCGTTGGAGTGGGGCACCGGGGTCACCTGGACGCCGGTTCAGATCGCCGCTGTCCAGGGCCACCCGAACTACGCCAACTCGGTCGAGCTGAGCACGCTGTACTGGCCGACGCTGGCCGACCCGGCCTACGACTGCGCCGGCGTGAGCTCAGCACAGCGCTGGAGCTCGACCAACCCGACCGGCACGCGGTGCGACCTCGAGGACTACATGATCAACCTGTTCGGGCCCTATGCGGGGAACAACCCCTACGGCTACGCCGGCATCCCGCTCGACAACGTTGGCGTGCAGTACGGCCTGTCCGCGCTCGAGCAAGGGATCATCACCCCCGAGCAGTTCATCGACATCAACCAGAAGATCGGCGGCTACGACAACAACTTCGACACCACCACGTCGCGGTTCGTCGCCGAGGAGCCGGCGCTCACCAACGACTATCGCGGTGGCGCCGTCAACGAGGCCAACAACCTGACCGACGTCGCGATCATCGACCTGCGCGGACCGGACGCCGGCAGCTTCCACGACGCCTATCGCTCGTGGGCGATCCGCGCCCGCCTTCAACAGGCGGAGGGCCACTTCCCCACGAACGACGTGATCTGGTTCGGCGAGACGCCTCTGATCGGCGATCCGAACTACGCGGCGGAGGGCCTGGTGGCGATGGACCAGTGGCTCTCGGCGGTCGAGGCCGATCACAGCAACGCCAGCCTCGAGCAGAAGATCGCCGACGACCGGCCTGCCAGCGTGCACGACCAATGCTCGGACATCCCCGACGTGGATCAGGTGGTCGTCCCCGGCGTCGGCGAGGTGTGCCAATCGCCACTCCTCCAGACGCGCTTCGCCACGCCGCGCATGGTCGCCGGCGAGAGCGTCGCCACCGATCAGGAGAAGTGCCAGCTGCAGCCGCTGAACCAGTCGGCCTACTATGCGATCACGTTCAGCACCACCGAGTGGTCAGAGCTCCAGCAGATATTCCCGAACGGCGTGTGCGACTGGTCCAAGCCGGGCGTCGACCAGCGCCCGACGATCCCGTGGCAGACCTACCAGACCGCCTCGGGAAGCGTGATCTACGGCGGCAAGCCACTCGGGGCGGCGCCGGCCGGGTCGGGCGGCGGCTGGACGAGTCCGTCGTTTGACACTTGGTTGGGCCAATAACGGCGGGAGGCGCCGACGGCTCACCGAAAACCTGGGGCCCGCTCCGCCGCGTCGGGGCGGGCCTCAGAACTTTGGCGCTGCTAGTGCACATACTGCAGTCGCATCGCCAAACACCGACCGCGGTAGGCTGAACAGCCATGGCCGCCACCGCGTACCGGAACCTCATCGTGCACGAAGACCCGCCGGCGGTGCGCGTCACCCTCAACCGTCCCGAGAAGCGCAACGCGCTGTCGCTCGACCTCATGCAGGAGGTGATCGCCGCCCTCCGTGAAGCGTCGCAGCAACCGGAGTCACGCGCCGTCGTGATCGACGGCGTCGGGCCCGCCTTCTCGGCCGGCCACGACCTGTCGGAGATGATCGACCGCGACGAGGCGTTCCTCGACGAGCTGTTCGCCACCTGCACGGTGATGATGGAGACGATCCACGACCTGCCCCAGCCGGTCATCGCCAAGGTGCACGGCATCGCCACCGCGGCCGGTTGCCAGCTGGTGGCGGCGTGCGACCTCGCCGTCGCGGCCGAGGGGACCCGCTTCGGCACCCCCGGCGTGAAGATCGGCCTGTTCTGCTCGACACCGATGGTCCCCGTCTCGCGCGCGGTCGGCCGCAAGCGCGCCATGCAGATGCTCCTCACGGGCGAGCCGATCGACGCCGCCACCGCGCTCGACTGGGGCCTCGTCAACCAGGTTATGCCCGCCGACCAACTCGACGACGCAATCGAACACCTCGTTCAGGCCATCGCCCGCTCGAGCTCGTACACGGTGGCGACGGGCAAGCGTGCCTTCTACGACCAGGTCGACCGGAGCGAGCACGACGCGTACGAGCACACCAAGGTCGTGATGACCGAGAACGCGCTCGCACATGACGCCCAGGAGGGCATGAGCGCGTTCCTCGAGAAGCGCTCACCCAACTGGATCGGGAGCTAACGCGCCGCCGTCAGGCGACGCCGACCGATCAACTCAGCCGCGCGGCCATCGCTCGCGCCACCTCGACCATCTCAGCCGGGTCGAGCACCTCCATCGGCTCATCGAGCGTCGCCATCCAGACCAGGAATCCCCGCGTCCATACGCCACGCGAGGTGACGATGCACGCCCCCTCCCCGTCGGCCTCGACCTCCGCCCAGCGGCTCGGGATCCGGCTTCGCGCCGCCGGCGCCGAAACGCCCAGGCGGATTCGACCGGGAACCGCGTCCGCCGCGCCCTCGCCCTCGCGACCGGGCCCGCGCAACCGCTCGCGCACGAACCCGGCCGGGTCGCCGCCCGGCACGACCCGCCGCCGGCCCCGCTCACCAGCCCGGACCCGACCGCGGATCCGGTCGATCCGGAACGTGCGCCAGTCATCGCGGTCGAGGTCGAAGGCGACCAGGTACCAGCGGTGGCCGCTGTAGACGACGGCGGCCGGCTCGACCGCCCGCTGCGTCGCCCGCTCGTCCCGCGCGATGTAGGGGAAGCGCAGCCGCACCTGGTCGCGGCAGGCGCCGGCCAGAGTCGCGAGCACCTCTGAATCGATCCGCGGCCCCTCCATCCCGAACGCCGACGTCGCCTGGCTCAGCGCGCTCACCCGCCGGCGCAAACGACCAGGGAGCACCTGTTCGAGCTTCGTCAGCGCCCGCACTGACGTCTCCTCGATTCCGGCGATCCCGCCCGCCGCGGCGGTCCTCAACCCGACCGCCACCGCGACGGCCTCGGCGTCGTCGAGGAGGAGCGGCGGCAGCTCGCCGCCGTTCCCGAGCCGGTAGCCACCGGCCACCCCCGGAGCCGCCTCGATCGGATACCCGAGCGAGCGCAGCTTGTCGACGTCTCGACGGATCGTGCGGGGGCCGACCTCGAGTCGGTCGGCGAGCTCCTGGCCGGTCCATTCCCGGCGGACCTGGAGCAACGAAAGGAGCGCGAGAAGGCGTGCGGAGGTCTGAACCATGGTGACGCGCATCCTTACACGGATCGCGGACACAAGCTGACCGGAATGGCTGAGTCGAGCGTCTATTGCGGCCAGAAAGCGACCGCAATTCTCGAAAGGGTTCGACCCATGTCAACCACAACGTTCAATCCCTCAGAAGCCGCCATCGCGCGGCCGTCCACCCGCGCCGCGTGGCTGGGCTTTGCCGTCGTCGTGGCCGCCTCGGTCATGGACCTGCTGGACTCGACCATCGCGCAGACCGCCGCCCCCGCGATCCGCCGTGACCTGGGCGGCTCGTTCGCCGCGCTCGAGTGGATCTCCGCCGCCTACACGCTGGCCATGGCGGTCACGCTGCTCCTGGGCAGCCGGCTGGGCGACGTGCTCGGCCGTCGTCGCGTGCTCCTCGCCGGCATCGGTGGATTCGTGATCGCCTCGACGCTGTGCGCGCTCGCGCCCTCTCCCAACGCGCTGATCGCCGCGCGGGCGCTCCAGGGCACGGTGGCCGCGGTCATGGTGCCGCAGGGCTTCGGTCTGATCCGCGAGCTGTTCGGTGACGAGGGCCAGCAGAAGGCGTTCGGCGTGTTCGGCCCGATCATGGGCCTCGCCGCGATCGCCGGCCCGCTCGTCGGCGGCGGTCTCATCGACGTGAACCTCCTCGGCACCGGCTGGCGCGCGATCTTCCTCGTCAACGTCCCGATCGGCCTGCTCGCACTCGCCGCCGGCCGGCGCTTCCTGCCCCGCAGCGCCCCCGCCACCCCCGGCGCACGCCTCGACGTTCCCAGCGTGTTGCTCGCCATGGCGGGCGGCTTCGCGCTCGTGTACCCGCTGATCGAAGGGCGCGAGCACGGCTGGCCGGCCTGGTCGTTCGCGCTCCTCGCCGGCGGCCTCGTCACACTGGCCGCGTTCGGCCTGCTCCAAGCGCGCCGCTCGCGTCAGGGCCTGACCCCGCTGGTCGAACCTTCGATCCTCCGCCGCCGCGCCTACGTCGCCGGCCTCGCGGTCGTGCTCGGCTTCATCGGCGCGATGGGCGGGATGATGATCGCGCTCAACGTGATGTTCCAAACCGGCCTCGGGCTGACCCCTCTGGCCTGCGCCGTCGCCACCGTGGCGATTCCGATCGCGGCCATTGGCGGCTCGATCACCTCCTCGACGCTGCTGCCCAAGATCGGCCGGCACACGATGCACATCGGCATCGTCCTGATGGCGACCGGGCTCGTCGTGGCCGACCTCGTGATGCGCTCGGCCGGCGGCGGCCTGACCGCGTGGGATCTGGCCGGGCCGCTGACCATCACCGGCTTCGGGATGGGCATGGTGTTCGTCCCGATGTTCGACGTGATCCTCGCCGGCGTCGCCCCGCACGAGATGGGATCGGCGTCGGGGCTGCTCGAGTCGATCCAGCAGCTCGCGATGTCGATCGGGATCGCCGCCGTCGGCACCGTTCTGTTCGACCGGGTCGCCACCGGGCACGGCGCGGTGGTGTTCGTCGGCGCCTCCGACCACGCGCTGCTCGTCACGGTGGCCTTCCTCGCCGCGGCGTGCGCGGCGGTGTTCTGGCTACCGAAGCACGCCCGCTCGCACTAAGCCGCGATTATTGGGCCGCGCCTGCGGCGCGTCATCCTCCGGATGACGTCGCGGCCGGCGCATAAAGCGAGGCACGGATGCCGAGCGCGCCGCAGCCGCGACATCGTTCCGCCCGGCATCCCTGCCCGGCGGGTCGCCGCAAGGGACCGGATGGGGAATCCGGCCCCACGGATGCCGCCGGAGGCGGCCCAAACTCACCAGGGGCTGTTCGGGAACCGCGGCGAGGGACCGATGCGGTCGTTCGCCCGCGACGCATACCCGATGGCGATGTTCGGATCGAAGATCCCCGAGTTCGCGTAGTGCTGGTTGCTCCCTGGGCATGTCGAGTTCGCGCTCTCGCCCGGCGTGGTCACCCACACGAAGCCATCCAGATACGGCGAGGCCATGCCGTAGGAGGCGCCGTTGCTCGCGCCCGGCTTGGGCCCGAGACCACGCCCGGGCGGGTTGCACAGTGCCTCGTTGCCCTGGGTCACCGGATGGGGGTTCTTCTTCGGGCCGTTGCCGTCACCGCGAGTGTCGATCACGAAGTGCAGGCCGTGGGTCAGCCGTGCCACCTTGTTGCCGAACTGGATTTCCTTGTAGGCCCAGTTGAAGTGGGTGTCGTTCGTGAAGAACCCGCGGATCTTGTAGGCGTCGCTGGCGTTGAGCACGCGCGCCACCTGGCGCGGGCTGTTCGCATCGGACGTCCCGCCCTCGACGTACAGGAGCGCGTGCGGTAGCTGCGAGAGCGTGTCGATCTCGTACTTGAGCAACTGCTCGCGCTGCGTGACCACCGCCGGGTTACGCCAGCAGATCGTGTCGATCGCGTCCTCTTCGACGAAGATCAGCGCCGGGAAGTTCCCGACGGCGGCCTTTAGCGCGTTTACCTCGGCATCGAACTTCGGATTGTCACTCGGGCTGCACTTCGAGCCGTGCTTGATGAAGTACGTGGTGATCTCCGCCGCCGCTCCGGGGGTGGTCCGCTGCATGCGACACAGGTAGTTCTGTACCTGGGTGAAGATGGCCGGACCCGAGCCGCCCGCGGTGTAAACGCTGAACTGGTGGGCCTGGGGGTATTCCCCGATCTTCTCGAGCATCTGGACCTGGTACGCCGTGCTGCTCGAGAGGTGCATGGAGTTGACCCGAGCCTCGAACTGACTCCACGGGATCGGCGTGCCGCTCTCCTGATGTGTCAGCCCACCAAGGCCGACCAGGTTCGCGATCGCGTCGGCCGCATCACCGCCATACTGCCACGGGCTCTCGACGAACAGGTTCGCACCCGCCAGCGGGTCCGTCCCGGTAAACCCGGGCGTGTCGAGCGGATTGGCAGCGTTGTGAGGCGACGTGTCAGTCGAAGTGCACTGCGCTGCCGCGTGCGCCGTGGGCGACGCGCCCGACGCGCTGCTCATCACCCCCAGCGCGAGCGCTGCGAGGGCCCCGATCATCACCATTAACGCCGTTCGTCCGCGCCAGTTCATCAAATCACTCCCTACCAGTTCGATTATCCGTGCAGGGGTCCTTGCCCTGCGACGACAAGGCTAGGCGATTACCGACCACCCCAAACCCAGTGAAGGATGAGATAGTGAGCGATGGGTAGGGATACGGAGCGAAGTCCGCGCCGCGTCCCTGATCTCAGGGCATTACTCGGCCCGGCTCAGCCTGAGCAGGCTCACTCTCGGTGGCGCGAGAGAGTTGGCCTCGCTCAGGCGAGCCGGAGCAGGAGCGCCCCGATGGACGGCCCCAGTTGCCGTTGCGGTCGGTTAGACGGTGGTTCGCGGCGAAGATATTCCGCCGACGGGGGGTCGCCCACCCACCCTTGGTGACGACCCGCACACCTCCGGCCGCCGACCCTCCACCTGAGGCGCCGCCGACCTTCCAAATTCCGGACCGATTCCGTTAGGGTCACGCTGAACATGCGCGCCCGCCGCCACCGCCGCCCGTCTCCAGCCGTCAAGGCGCACCGGGCGTTCGACCCGCGCCGAGTCGGCGAGCTGGAGAGCGAGGCGTGGGTGGCCTATTACCGGCGCGAGTGGTTGGCGCTCCTGCGCTCGGCGATCGCGCTCACGCGCCACACCTTCGGCTTGCCGTGGCCGGCGACGCTGTGGGGCGCGTGGCTCGTGCTCCGCGCCAACCAGCTCTGGGCCCCATACCCGGACAACGATCGCGAGGGAGCCCGGCGCTCGATGGAGCGCTTCTATCGCCTCCTCGCCCGACGCCACAGCGAGCCGTTTGACGCAGTTCGGGCCTCCCAGCTCGAGGTCGAGTGGTGGCGCGTTCATCGCGAGCACCAGCGCGAGAACCCCCAGGGCGACGAGGGCCCGCTCGTGGCCGCCCTCGCGGCGCTCTACGCGTACGTGTATGGAGTTCCCGAGACCGAGGTGACCGTCGCCGCCGAGCAACGTGCGCTCGCGATGCGGTACTCCGACCGGTGGGTCGAGGAGGGCTGCGATCTCGCCAGCCCGCTGATCGCACAGGAGCGCGCCGCGCTCATCCGCTCGTATTCCGCCCTCCTCGCGGCCGTACATCAGCTTGCCTAGAGCGACTTTCCACAAGTTTTCGGCGTATCTGCCGAATCACCCAGGCGATGACCAGCGACCACCTAGGCTCGCGGATGCGGGCTGCCTTCCCGCCACACCGCCGGGCGGCCGATCGGACGCCTGCGGCGATCTGGCCGCTGTACGCCCTGCTCGGCGCTCTCGCCGCCGGCTACGTGGCGCTGGAGCTTGCCAACGTCAGTTGGGACTGGCTGAACGGCTGGG
>DATBYI010000171.1:0-11713 GCA_036513815.1 Solirubrobacteraceae bacterium | reverse complement strand
CGGCCACCACCATCGCGGCCAGGCTGACGCCAGCCGGTATCGCCACCGGCCAGCCCGGCCGGAGGGTCTTGACTCCCTGAAGCTTCTGCATCAACTTCGGTAATCGACCTGAAGCCGAGGTACCTAAAAGTGGGGTGCCGGGGGATCGACGCCTCGGCGTCGATCCTGGGGTCAGCGTCCGGGTCCCTGGGTCGGCCGTCGGAACGAACCTAAGGGTCAGTCGGGCGCGATCGCCGCCTGTGCCGCCGCGATCCGGGCGATCGGGACCCGGAACGGGGAGCAGGAGACGTAGTCGAGGCCTGCGCGGTGGAAGAACGCCACCGAGTCGGGGTCTCCCCCGTGCTCGCCGCAGATCCCGAGTTTCAGCCCGGGGTGCGCCTCGCGCCCCACCCAGGCGGCCAGGCGGACCAGCCAGCCCACGCCGGGCGCGTCGATCGTCTCGAACGGTGAGCGGTCGAGGATCTTGTCCTCGATGTAGATGGGGACGAACTTCGACTCGACGTCGTCGCGCGAGAAGCCGAGGGCGGTCTGGGTCAGGTCGTTGGTCCCGAACGAGAAGAAGTCGGCGTGCCGCGCGATCAGGTTGGCGATGAAGCACGCCCGCGGGAGCTCGATCATCGTGCCCACCGTGTAGTCCTCGCGCTCGCGCATCCCGTGCTCGTTGCCCACCGACACGACGAGTGCGCGCGCGATCTCGAGTTCGTGCTCGTAGGCGACCAGCGGGATCATGATCTCAGGGTGGGGCGGCTCGTCGACCGCCTTGGACGCGCGCATGATCGCGTGCACCTGCATCTCGTAGATCTCGGGATAGAGGATCCCGAGCCGCACCCCGCGCGTGCCGAGCATCGGGTTGCCCTCGTGGATCTCCTCGACGCGCGCGAGCAGCTTCTCGAGCTCCTCGAGATCGTCCGTCTGCTCGATCCGCGCGCGCTCGACCTGGGCGCGCAAGTCGGGCAGGTTCGGGAGGAACTCGTGCAGCGGGGGGTCGAGCAGACGGATCGTGACCGGCAGCCCCTTCATCGCGTCGAAGATGCCGATGAAGTCCTCCTCCTGGAGCGGCAAGAGCTCGCGCAGCGCCGCGCGGCGCCCCTCGCGGTCGTCGGCCATGATCATCGCGCGCATCTTGGGCTGGCGGTCCTCAGCCATGAACATGTGCTCGGTCCGGCACAGCCCGATCCCCTCGGCGCCGAGCTCCCGCGCGCGCAGGGCATCGCGCGGCGTGTCGGCGTTCACGCGCACGCCGAGCCGGCGCAGGTCGTCCGCCCACTCGAGCACGGTGTCGAAGCGCTCGTCGATCTCGGGCTGGATCAGCCTGGCCCCCGGCTCGACCACGGCCCCCTCGGACCCGTCGATGGCGATCTCGTCTCCCGCCTTGAACACGCGCCCGTCGATTGTCACCTCCCCGGCCTCGAGGTCGATCGACACCGCCGCGCCGGTCACCGCCGGCACGCCCATCCCGCGAGCCACGAGCGCCGCGTGCGAGGCCTTCCCGCCCTCGGAGGTGAGGATCCCCTTGGCGGCGTGGAAGCCGGCCACGTCGTCGGCCTCGGTGAACGGTCTGACCAAGATCACGTCCTGGCCGGCATGGGCCTGTGCGACGGCATCGGCGGCGTTGAACACGATCGTGCCGACGGCGGCGCCGGGCGACGCCGCCACGCCGTGGGCGAGGACCTCGTAGCCGTCGCTTCGGTCGAAGGTGGGATGCAGCAGCGCGTCGAGCGAGTAGGCATCGATCGTGCGCAGCGCCTCCTCGCGGGTGAGCAGCCCTTCGTTCACGGCGTCCACCGCGAAGCGGACCGCCGCTTGGGCCGGTCGCTTCGCGTTGCGGGTCTGGAGCATGTACAGGTGCCCGTCTTCGATCGTGAACTCGACGTCCTGCATGTTCTTGTACTGGCCCTCGAGCGTGCGCATGATCTCCATCAGCTGCTCGTACGCCTCCGGCATCACGTCCTTCAGCTCGGAGATGTCCCGCGGGGTGCGGACGCCAGAGACCACGTCCTCGCCCTGGGCGTTGACCAGGAAGTCCCCGGACGGCTCGGGGGCCCCGGTGACCTCGTCACGGCTGAAGGCAACCCCGGTGGCGGACTCCTCGCCCTTGTTGCCGAACACCATCTGCTGGACGTTGACCGCCGTTCCCCAATCGTCCGGGATCCGGTTGATCCTCCGGTAGGAGACGGCGCGCTCGCCGGTCCATGAGTCGAACACCGCTCGGATGGCCTGGCCGAGTTGCTCCTGGGGGTCCTCGGGGAAGTCGTAGAAGCCCTTGAACTCGTCCACGAGCTTCTTCAGTGCATCCACGGACAGCTCCGCGTCGGTCTCCACGCCGGCGTCGCGTTTCGCCTTCGCGATCGCGTCCTCGAAGCGCGACCCGGAAACACCCTGGACCACGTTGCCGAACATCTGGATGAGGCGCCGGTAGGAGTCCCAGGCGAAGCGCTCGTTGTCGGTCGCCTTGGTCAGTCCCTGCACCGAGGTGTCGTTCAGGCCGACGTTGAGGATCGTGTCGAGCATCCCGGGCATCGACTCGCGTGCGCCGCTGCGGACCGACACGAGTAGCGGGTCCTCGTCGTCGCCGAACTCCTTGCCGGCGGTCTCCTCGAGCCGGTTCATCGCGGCCGCGACCTGATCGTCGAGGCCGTCCGGCTCGTGGCCCGATCGCATATACGCGACGCACGCCTCGGTGGTGATCGTGAACCCGGCCGGAACGCGGTCGGTGCCGAGCACGCGCGTCATCTCGGCGACGTTCGCCCCCTTGCCGCCGAGCAGCTCGCGCATGTCCTTGGAGCCCTCGGCGAAGTCATAGACCCACTTGTGATCCGACATCGCTCGCGACCCCAACCTACCGCCCCGGTCTCGCCGATGGCAACTCAAGGTCGCTTGATAGGTTGGGGTCATGGCCGCTACCGATGCCCCCGCTACCGGTCGTCAGTCGGCGATCGGCGTTTCGACTCCCCGCCGCGACTCCGAACCCAAGGTCCGAGGCGTCACCCGTTTCGCCGCTGACATCCCCGTCAACGACCTCCTGCACGCCCGCCTTCTCCTCTCCCACGACGCCCACGCGTTGATCAAATCGATCGACACGACGGCCGCTCGTGAGCTGCCCGGTGTCGTCGCGGTGCTCACCGCCGAGGACCTCCCGATCGTCGCCACCGGCTCCGGCCGGTCGAAGAACCCACTCGCCCGCGAGGAGATCATGTACGCCGGTCAGCCGATCGCGATCGCGGTCGGGGAGACCGAAGCCATCGCGGCCGACGCAATTGAGCTGATCGAACTCGAGCTCGAGCCCGTCGAGGCGGTGGTCGACGTGGAAGGAGCCGTCCTCCCGCGCGCACCGCGCGCCCGGCTCCACACGGTCGACGAAGACGACGAGGGCGACCTCGGCGACGCCCACGCCGCGGTGGCGGCCGGTGGCGTCGGTGACGAGGAGGAGCTGTCCGAGAACGTCCTCGGCACGGCCCGCCTGGCGAGCGGAGATGTCGACGCCGCGCTCGCTGCCGGCGAGGTCGTCGTCCGCGGCCGCTTCCACACGCCGTGGGTGTACCAGGGCTACCTCGAGCCTCAGACCGCCACCGCCTGGTTCGACGTCGAGGGCGAGCTGATCGTGAGCACCTCGACGCAAGCCCCCTTCATGACCCGCGACGAGGTCGCGTCCCTGTTCGGCCTGCCGGTCGACCGGGTTCGCGTGCGCTGCGCCCCGATCGGTGGCGGGTTCGGGGGAAAGATGATGATCCCCGAGCCGCTCGTGGTCTCGGCGGTCCTCGCCACTCGCCGCCCGGTCCGCCTCGCGATGACTCGCAGCGAGGACTTCGCGGCCTCCAATCCGGCGGGCGCCGAAGTGCTCGAGGTCGAGCTGGGCGCCGATCGCGAGGGGAACTTCACCGGGATCCGGACCCGCATCTGGTGCGATCGCGGCTCGACCGACAGCATGGGGGTCGAGTCGATCGCCGCGATGCTGAGCGCCGGCCCTTACCGCTGGCAAGCCCATCACCTCACCTGCTACGGGGTCATGACCAATCGCGTCACGTTCGGCGCCTACCGCGCCCCGACGGCACCGCCCGCCGCGTTCGCGGTCGAGTCGCTGATCGACGAACTGGCGGGGCGGCTTGGGATCGACCCGCTCGAGCTGCGGCTGCGTAACGTGCTCGTCCCCGGCGACAAGACCGTCGCGGGGCAGGAGATGCCCGTCTTCGGTGCCCGTGAGTGCCTCGAGCGCCTCAGCGACGCGCCGCTGTGGGCGCGACGCCACTTGCTGCCCGAGGACGAAGGCGTCGGCCTCGCGATCGGCTGGTGGCCCGGGGGGTACGAACCGGCGGCCGCGGCCTGCCGGCTCGACTCCGACGGAAACCTCACGGTCATCACCGGCGTCTCGGACATGACCGGAGTCCAGACGACCTTCGCCGCGATCGCGGCCGAGGCGTTCGGGGTCAGCCCCGACCGCGTCCGTGTCGTCAACGCAGACACCGCGAGCGCTCCGTACGCCGGCGTCAGCGGCGGCAGCAAGATCACCTACACGGTCGGCCGCGCGGTCGAGAAGGCCGCGCTTCAGACGCGTGAGCGGCTGCTCGACGTCGCCGCCGAAGAGCTCGAGATCGCGCCCGAAGACCTCGAGATCGTCGACGGCGCGGTGCAGCCGGTCGGAGTTCCGGCCAAGGCGATGGCGATCGAGAAGCTCGCCCAGAAGGTGCTCACGTTCGGGAGCCCGTATCCGCCGGTCGAAGGACAGGGCCTCGTTTCGCTGCCGCAGGTCCCGCAGTCCGCGGCCCATCTCTCCCACGTGCGGGTCGATCGCGAGACTGGAGCCGTCACCGTGCTCGGGCACGTGGTCGCCCAGGACGTGGGCCGCGCGCTCAACCCGGCGCTCGTTCGAGGGCAGATGCACGGCGGCACGACGCAGGGCCTCGGCTGGGCCCTGCTCGAGGAGATCGGCTACGACGAGCAGGGGCAGCCGATTGCGGGCTCGTTCGTCGAATACGCGATGCCGAGCGCTGGCGTGGTCCCGGCGATCGACACCGAGATCGTCGAGGTGCCCACACCCGAGGGGCCGTATGGCGCGAAGGGCGTCGGCGAAGCGCCGGTGATCGGCGTCGCCGGCGCGGTGGCGAACGCGATCGCGGCGGCGACCGGCGGCGTGCGACTTCGCCGGCTGCCGATGACGCCCGAGCGGGTGTGGCAGGCGCTGGTCGATGCCGACGGTCGCGGCTAAGGCGCCGCCGTCAGGCGCCGCCGAGAGTCTCGCCGAGTCCCTCGCGCGCTGGGCAGTTTCGCTAGATCCCTCCGAGGATGACTTGGCGCTCGCGCGTCGGTCGCTGCTCGACACCGTTGGGGTCATGTGGGCGGCGCGGCGCCACCCGCTCTGCCGGGTGCTCGGCCGCCTGACGGAGACCGGGCGCCTCGCCGCGCTCGCCCACGTGCTCGACTACGACGACCTGCACCTCCCCTCGACGACGCACGTCAGCGCGGTGTGCGTGCCGGTGGCGCTGACGTGCGGCCGCGACGACGAGACCGCCGCCCGGGCGTACTTGGCCGGCGCCGGCGCGATGGCGCGCCTCGGCGTCGCGCTCGGCTGGCGCCACTACGCGGCCGGCTGGCACGCCACGTGCACGGCGGGAGCGTTCGGCGCCGCGGTCACGGCCGCGGTCGCGCGCGGGCTCGACGCCGAGCGCGTCGCGGTGGCGATGGCGCTCGCCGTGCCCGCCGCCGGCGGCGTCCAGCGAGCCTTCGGAACGTCCGCCAAGTCGTTGCAGGTCGGCTTCGCCGCGGAGGCCGGAGTGCGAGCGGCTGCGCTCGCACAGGCCGGTGCGAGCGCGGACGTCGGCGCGCTCGAAGACTGGATGGCCCTGGTCGGTGGCGACGTCGGCGCGCTCGACCTCAGCGGCGCCGCCGTCCCCGGCGGCCTCGGCATCAAGCTGTATCCGTGCTGCTACGCGCTGCAGCGTCCGATCGCGGCCGTGGCCCAGCTCGACCCACCGCCGCCGGCCGACCGCGTCCGCTCGATCCGCGTCACCACGCCCGAGAGTTCGCTTGCGCCGCTCATCCATCACCACCCGAGCACGGGTCTCGAGGGCAAGTTCAGTCTCGAGTACGGGATCGCCGCGGCGCTGCTGGATGGGCGCCCCGGGCTGGACAGCTTCACCGACGAGGCGGTGAAGCGATCGGCCGCCGTGCGCCTCGGCGAGCTGGTCGAGGCGGTCGGAATCGAGGGCGGCGAGGACCTGCTGGCCGGCGAGGTCGTCCTCGAGCTGACGCTCGAGGACGGCGAAGGCCTTCAGACGCGGCTGGAGCGCCCGCCCGGCGCGCCTGAGCGTCCCGCGACCGACGAGGAGCTACGGACCAAGCTCGAGCTGTGCGCGGGCGGCGAGGCCGAGCGGATCGCGTCGCTCTCGTGGGAGACGGCCGCCGGCTACGCCCACGACCGCTTCATGGCCTGAGCGCCGCGAACGATCCGGCTGTCGAGCGCGACTCGGATCAGTGACACACCTGCGCGAGCTGGTCGCGCCACTTGGCCAGTTGCGCGCGCTGACATGCGGAGCACGTTCCCACGTGGTGGGTGTGTCCGCACGGCTTCGCTGCCTGACCAAGCTGAACGCGCACCGGCTTCGCGCTGGTGGACGAAGTCTGGGTGCTTAGCATCGTAGGTATCCCGGTCTCGGTGAGGGCGACAGAAGTGAACCTGAGCCCTTTATCGACCACACCGGGCTCGGGTGTAGCCGATGGCGACGCTATACCCGGAATCGATAGAAACTAGCCGCATTGCAAACGTATCTCTCCTGTAGCTTTACGGGAGAACGGGAGCGCAGATGAGCCGGCCACGCACCATCACGGACGCCGAGGCTCGCGGGCGGAAAGTGCAGCAATCGCCCGTCGAGCTCAAGGAGGTCATCACCGCCGAGCGGACCGGTCACCCCTTCGTGGTCTGGCGCAGCGACGACGGGAAGCAGCGCATCCTGCTGCTCGAGCCGCAGCTCGGGCGCGTGACGATCGGGCGCGACGAAACCGACGATATCCCGCTGTCCGGGGACGCTGAGGTGTCGCGCACGCACGCGCTGCTCGAGCAGGTAGGCCGGGGGTGGATGCTGATCGACGACGGCCTGTCGCGCAACGGCTCGTTCGTCAACGGCGCGCGGGTGGTCGGCCGCCGGCGCCTGCGCGACAAGGACCGCCTGGTATTCGGCAACACGTCGTTGATCTACCGGGAGACCTCCGGCGGGACCACCCAGACCGCCTCGGCGATCGACACGCCGTCGGCGATACCGCTCTCGCCGATGCAGCGCAAGGTCCTGATCGCGTTGTGCCGTCCCGTGCAAGAGTCAGCCTCGGCCACGTCGGCGACCAACCGGCAGATCGCCGAGGAGGTCTACTTGACCGTCGACGCGGTCAAGGCGCACCTGCGCGTGCTGTTCGAGCGCTACGGCCTCAGCCAGCTGCCCCAGAACGAGAAGCGCGCCCGGCTCGTGGCGACCGTGCTCGAGGCCGGCGTGCTCGCTCCCCGCGACTTCTGAGCAGGTGTGACCTTCACACCCTAGGGGTGGCTGTCAGGGCGGCCCAGCGGCCGTAGGGTTTCAGCCATGACGAGGAACCAGCCAGAACAGCGATCGGAGATCGCCAGAGTAGGGCAGCCGGCTGACTTCCTCGAAAGGGGGCGTGGCGCGCGGATGGGCACCAAGCGCCATCAGTGGCTGGGGGCTGTTGCCGGGGGCTGCAGCGAAACGGTCGATGCCCTTCCGGAACGGGGATACACGACTCACGTCGCGTCTCTCCCGGAGCTACGGGGGTTGCTCCATCCGGAAGGGCATCGCCAGTAGCTAAATCGGGGGCCATAAAGGACCGGGGGCCCTCGCTCGGGCGCGGGCGCTTGACAGATTTCTCGCACGGAAAGCGAGTTATCTGCCAAGCGTCCGCCCCGTGCTTTCAGGCGGCGCGCCGATACGGGTGAAACGCCGGTGGTCGAGGTGTGCTGTGATGCACGCCCATGAACGGCCGCGATCGCCAGACTCAGATCTACCGCGACGGCATCAGCGGCATCCGCCCGTCGATCCCTCTCGACGCGGACGGGCTCGAAGCCGCCGCCAAGCGCAGCATGCGACCGTACGCGTTCGCCTACGTCGCCGCGGGCGCCGGCAACGAGCGCACGGTGGCGGCCAACCGGGAGGCGTTCGAGCGCTGGCGGATCGTGCCGCGCATGCTCCGTGACGTTGAGCATCGCGACACCGGCATCGAGCTGTTCGGCCAGCGCCTGTCGAGCCCGTTCCTGCTCGCTCCCGTCGGCGCGCTCGAGATCGTCCATCCGCAGGCGGAGTCCGCGGTGGCGCGCGCGGCGCGCGACGCCGGCGCCGCGATGGTGTTCTCAAACCAGGCCTCCCGGCCGATGGAGGGCGTGGCCAAGATCCTCGGCGACACGCCCCACTGGTTCCAGCTCTACTGGAGCCGTTCCGATGAGCTCGTCGCCAGCCTGGTGGCTCGGGCCGAGCGCTCCGGCTGTCAGGCGATCGCCGTCACGCTCGACACGACGATGCTCGGGTGGCGCTCCCGCGACCTCGAGACCGCCTACCTCCCCTTCCTGCACGGCAAGGGCCTCGCGCAGTACATGAGCGACCCGGTGTTCATGCGCCTGCTCTCAGAGCCCTCGACCGGGGACCCCCAGCCGCAGCCGAAGCCCACCCTCGCCGCCCTGCGGACGCTGATCGACGTGACCCGGGCGTATCCCGACAGCTTCTGGCGCACGCTCGTCACCGGACGCGGCCGAACCGCGATCGAGCGCTTCACGCAGATCTTCTCGCGCCCGTCGATCACCTGGGAGACGCTCGCCTTCCTGCGCGAGCGGACCGACCTGCCGATCCTGCTCAAAGGGATCCTCCACCCCGACGACGCCGCCCGCGCCGTCGCCGAGGGGATCAACGGCGTGATCGTCTCGAACCACGGCGGCCGCCAGGTCGACGGCTCGATCGCGACGCTCGAGGCGCTGCCCGCGGTGGTAGAGGCGGTCGACGGCCGCATTCCGGTGCTGCTCGACTCCGGCGTGCGCGGTGGCGCCGACATCTTCAAGGCGCTCGCACTGGGCGCCCGAGCAGTCCTCATCGGCCGTCCCTACGCCTACGCGCTCGCCATCGCCGGACGCACCGGGGTGCGGGAATACCTCCTCAACCTGGCCGCCGACTTCGACCTCACGATGGGACTCGCCGGCTACCGGTCAGTGGCCGAGATCGGGCCGGAGTCAGTCGTGCCCGTGGCCGCGCTCACTCCGCGCGAGTCGTCCGTCGCGCCGTAGCCACGAGGCCACCGGCCACGGCCGCGGTGATGGCACAGGCCGTGACGCCGGCGCTGAGGAGCGGGCGGTGATGGACGACCGCATGGCCCACGATCGTCAACGACAAACCCAGCGTGATCAGCGTGAGGATCAGCCACGGCGCAAGCCACAGGACGATCAGCGTCGCCGACGCCGGACTCGAGGGATCGGCCCCGAGCAACCGGATCAGCAGCGCCTCGTCGATCCGCCCGCCCCGGCGCGCCGACAGTGCGGCCGCGAGGACGGCGCAGGCGACGACCGGAACGAGCAGGGTGGGGATGAGGACGAGCGTGCCGGCGCCGGAGATCCCGACGGCAACGCCGACGAGTACGGTGGCGGCGATGACGGCGGCCAGCGTCACCGCGGGCACGACGCAATGCGCAATCAACACGCGCGCGAACGGCCAGGAGAGCAGGACGGCGCTGCGCTCGGGGTAGTCGACGTCGAAGCGCAGCGGCTCGCACAGCAGGCTCGCCGCGAAGTAGAGCCCGGCGGCGGCCAGGCCGGCGGGGACCACGCGCCCCGGGTGGGTCAGCGCCTCGACGGTAGCGCCGGCGCCGAGCAGCGCCGCCCAAGCGACGCGGGAGGGATCTCGTAGCAGCGCGACCCCGTCGCGCCAGGTGATCGCTCGTTGGGAGCGGATGGGCGGTCTCACACGCAGGCGCGGACCGGTCCTCGACTCCTGTGCCGCGCGGTAGCTGAGCGCCGCGCCGCGGTAGTTGAGCGTCCACGCCGACGCGCTCAAGGCCGAGCGCGTCCCCGCGCGCACCGCGAACATCTCGATGCTCGAGGCTCCCGCCCGCCGCAGCGCCCACGCCACGACCGCCGCACACGACACTACGGCGAGCCCGAGCGCGATCAGCCATCCGCTTGTCCCCGAGAGCGGGGCGATCGACCATCCCCACGGGCCCGACCAGGTGCCGATCGAACGGCTGAGAACCTCGCCGGCCGCGGCGAGCGCGCCGGCCAGAACCACGACCGCCGGAGAGACCCAGCGAATGCGCCGGGCCCATCTTCGCGAGGACTGAACGAGCCAGCCGACCGCGACGCAGAGCGCGGACAGGCTCGCCACCCCGACGATCGCGCCGACCGACCTGGCCGCTCCCAACCCGGCGGGTCCTCCGGCGACCACGAGGATCGCCACCCCGCCGACGGCGGCGCCCACCAGCGCCCCGACCACGAGGCTGTGTTCGAGCTTCGGGCGCACGAGGTCAGCGCTCGCGATCGGCGCGGCCAGAACGAGGGCGAGGTCCGCCGCCGAGAAGGACACCGGTCCCTGCCAGCGGCCGAACCGGGCCGCGGCAAGGACGACGACGAGGAGCACCGGCGGGCCGAGCACGAGCAGACCGTGAACGCCGATGCCGGCACCGATCAGACTCGCGATCGCGCCGCGTACGAACACGCCGATGATCGCGCAGCAGACGACGGTCGCGTACACCTGGTAGGCGCTCGGGCGGAACGGGCGCCGGTGGACCCGTATGAACCCCCTCGCCGCGTCGGCGCGCTCCCGCGACTGGCTGGTCACCCCGCTCATAACAGCCCGTACTCGCGGATGACCGGCCCGTCCACGATCTCGTCGTAGGGGCCGGCGGCGACAACCACGCCGTCCGACAGGACGATCGCGCGATCGGCGATCCCGCGCGCGAATTCGAGCTGATGCGTGGTCAGCACGACCGAGCGCCCGGCCCGCTTCGCCTCGAGCAGCAGATCGCGCAACGTCCGCTGCGAGGCCGGATCCAGCCCGACGACCGGCTCGTCGAGCACGAGCACGCGCCAGGGACGGACGAGCGCGCACGCGAGCTGCACCTTCTGGCGCATCCCGCGCGATAGCGTGCCCGGCATCGCCTCGAGCTTCTCGCCTAGCCCGAGACGCCGGAGTAGCTCCTCGATCTGCGAATCATCAGGCGGCACCCCGTGCGCCACCGCGACCAGCTGGAGATGCTCGCGCACCGTGAGGTCGTCGTAGAGCGACGGCGTGTCGGGGACGAGGGCGAGCGCCGCCCGCGCCTGCACCGCCGCTGGCTCCTCGTGGATGGAGGCCCCATCCACCTCCACCACTCCCGCCGACGGATCGAGGAGACCGGCGATCAGCCGAACCGCGGTCGTCTTGCCCGACCCGTTGTGACCGATCATCGCCACGCATTCGCCCGGGCGGACCCTGAGGTCGAGGTCGCGGAGCGCGACGAGCTCGCCGTAGTGCCGCGCCAGTCCGGAGACGTCGAGGACGGGCGGGGCGCTCATGAAACGCGCACGATGCTCCCCGGGCGCGCCATCGTGCCCGGTGGGCAGTACCACGCCATGACCTCGACCGCGAGTCGTCCGGCGCGAACCGCGGGATCCTCCTGGGCGAGGCGGCGTGCCTCCTCGAGCGAGCCCGTCCGGTAGAAGGTGAGCCCGCGCAGCGATTCGTCGGGCTGATCGCCGACCGGT
>DATBYI010000170.1:0-3052 GCA_036513815.1 Solirubrobacteraceae bacterium | reverse complement strand
CTGAGCCGACTCGACGCTCGAGAGGCCCTGCCCGAGAAGCACCAGGTGAGTCTCAGAGTGCTCGGTCGCGATCTCGCGAACCTGCGCGTAGTCGCGCAGGCCGCCGACATCGAGGACCAGCACGCACGGGCGGTGCGCGTGAAGCATGCTCTCGAGGCGCGCGGGCGTGACGCCCTGGGCAACGACCGAGATACTCGGATCGGCTTCGAGAGCAGTCCGGAGACCTAGTGCGAGAAGATCCTCGAACCGGGTGATTGCGACCGTGATGGGCGAGTGCGCGTGCATGGTGGACAGGACGCCAAACGCGTCCATGAGTCTTATCGGCATAACTACGGCGCACGGGTGAGAAGCGCCTCACCCCGTAGACACCGGAACGCCCCCCCAAAGTCCCCCCGCGTTCCACCCCAGAATCCCCCCTGGCGGATGATGACCGCGGGCAACGAAGACGTCAGGCTTGACGCATGCCCAAACATCGTCTTCTCTCCACCGCCCTTGGTCTCACGACCACCGCCGCAACCGTCATCCTGATCGCCATTCCGGCGACCGCCGCCGCCTCAGCGACGCGGACCGCGAAGGCTAAGCCGGCCACGTCCCCTATCGCTCTGGCCGTGTCGATCGCCGAACGCTACTGGGGCGCCATACCGTGCAACGGCCAAATCAACATCATCGCCCAGCAGCCCATCCCGACTGTGCTACAGCACGACAGTGATGCCTGGGTCACGTTCGATTCCTCACTGGGAGCGAACAACCTCGCCGCCCCCGCCGCCAGCTACACGGACTGCACCGTCGCCCTGGGGAACCACCGCTGGCCAACGACCGGCAGCATGCGACAGGATTGGGACATGCTGTGTATGACGATGACCCATGAATTCGGTCATCTTCTGGGGCATCCCCACGACACCACCCCGGGCAGCGTCATGAACCCCGTGTTCACGAACTACAGCAGCGAGCCGCAGCTCTGCAAAACGCACAGGCCAAGCGCGCCACGCCGTTAGCAGTGGCGTCCGAGAGGGCTGGTCGGGCGACTACCTCGAGACCACGTGATTCCCTGAGCGCTACGCCAGCAGGGCGTCCAGCTGGTCGCTCGTAATCAACGCCCGACATCGGCCGCCACTTCTACCGTGCGGTCACGGCCCTCGACGCGCTTGCCCTAATAAAGGAACCGCCCCCCGCTAGTGCGGAGGGCGGTTCAAATTCTTTGCAAAGGTGGACGCGGACGCAAAGAATTCGAACCGCGTCGACTCGCTCGGTGTTAGCGGCAAGACGATCGCGAAGGCGATTCGTCTAGAGGCGCTCCGGTGACTAAGTCGCCCCGCGATCGCCGGAAGGATCTGCCGGGGTGAGGCGGCCGGCGCCATGCGGTGAGGCCCCCGGCGCTGCGATTTAAGTCGCTAAGACAGGGCACGAGCCCGATGTGCGACCCCCTGCCTTAGAGCCAGGATGTGCTCATCACGAACGCCGCCTACCGAAGCCGGCCGAGCACAGAAAGGAACGGACATGCTGCACATCGAGCGTCTCGCCTAGACCCACTCCAACCGGCGATAAGGAGCCGTCAGCCATAGCTCTTCCGCCCGGACAGGCCGTGCGGCACATGAAGCCCGGCGCGTAACCCGCGCCGGGCTTTTCTGTTCTGGCATCATGACGCCGTGGCGGTGAGTCTGGTCAGCCCCGTCCTGGTGGGGCGACAGGGGGAGGTGCAGGCGCTCAGCGACGCCCTCGGCCGTGTGCTGGACGGCGAGCAAGTCACGATCGTGGTCGGCGGCGAGGCGGGGGTCGGCAAGTCTCGGCTCGTGCAGGAGCTGATCGGCCAGGCGCGCGAGGCCGGCGCGCGGGTCCTGGTCGGAAGCTGCATCGAGCTGGACGGCGGTGGCATGCCCTTCGAGCCGGTCGTCGAGATGATGCGCGATTTGGCCGCCGAACTGCCCGCCGCCGAGCTCGACATCGCACTGGGCTCAGCCCGCGCCGAGGTCGGCCGGCTCGTGCCCGAGCTCGACGAGAGCGCGCCGATAACCTCAGCGGACGATCGCGACCCGGCGCGACTGCTCGAGCTCATGCTCGGCGTGGTCGCCCGGCTGGCGGCGAGAGCACCGCTGATGCTGGCGTTCGAGGACGTGCAGTGGGCCGACCGCGCGACCCTCGACCTCCTCGCGCTGCTGGTCGCCCGGGCCACCGGCCGCAGCTTGCTGCTTGTGCTGACCGTACGGTCCGACGAGCTGCATCGCGCTCATCCCTTCCGACGCATCGCCGCGCGCTGGGACCAGCAGCGGACTGTTCAGCGGGTAGAGTTGCAGCGCCTCGAGCCTCACGGCGTCGCCGCCCAGATCGAGGCCATCCTCGGCCATCGCCCCGACGGCGAGCTGGTCGAGTTCATCGCGGAGCGCTCCGAGGGCATCCCGCTGTTCGTCGAGGAGCTGCTGGACGTCACGCGCGACGGGCGTTTCGATCCCGACTACCTCCCGCCCTCCCTGCGCGACGTCCTGTTGGCCCGTGCGGAGCTCCTCTCCCCGAGCGCCCAGCACGCGCTCCGCGTCGTATCGGCCAGCGCCCGCTGGGCGCCGGACCGCCTGCTGGCGCTCGTGGCTGGACTGCCTGAGCCCGAGTTGCATTTGGCCCTGCGCGAGACGGTCGAGCAGCAGTTGCTGGTCGTCGATGCGTCAGGACGCGGGTACGGCTTCCGTCACGCCCTGGGCCGGGCCGCGATCCACGATGACCTGCTCCCCGGCGAGCGCACTCAACTGCACAAGGCATATGCCGAGGCGCTCGAGGACAACTCTGAGCTGGCCGGGTCGGATCTGGACGCCAGCTCCATGCTCGCTCACCATTGGCTCGCTGCGCACAATCTTCCTCGAGCTCTGCCAGCGTCAGTTCGGGCCGGGAAGGCCGCCGCCGCGGCCGGAGCGCCGTCGGCCGCCCAGCGCCATTTCGAACGCGCCCTCGAGCTGTGGCCCCAGGTGCCCGGCGCGGAAGAGCGGGCCGGGATCGGCCATTCCGAGCTGCTCGAGGCGGCGGCGTCGGCGGCGGCCAGGGCCGGGGCGGTCGATCGCGGACTGGC
>DATBYI010000169.1:0-6082 GCA_036513815.1 Solirubrobacteraceae bacterium | reverse complement strand
CGATCGCAACTTCCACGTCACGATCAGCGGCATCTTCACCGACCCGCCGCTGCGCTGCGCGATCGACACGTTGGGAGCGGACAAGATTATGTTCGCCGTCGACCACCCCTTCAGTGACGGCGCGGTCGCCCGGCGATTCCTCGAGCAGGCGGCGATCACCGACGACGAGCGCGAGCGGATCGCGCACGGCAACGCGGAACGGCTGCTCGGGTTGTGAGGGGCCTCGCTGCGCTCGGCGTCCGTGGGGCCGGGAGACCCCGTCCGGACAGTGATCGTGACCCGCTAGAGCCCGGGCGGGTGACGCACGATGAAGCCCGAGAACTCACCGCCACCACGCGCCCAGCGCGTGCCGTCCTCGGCCAGCGCCACCGTGTCGAAGCGCCAGCCCGCCACCTCCATCCACACGTGACCGGCGTTGGCGTAGATCGTGACCCAGCGCCCTGGGCCGGGATCGCCCCAGTTCTCGAAGTCCCCCGAGACCATCGGCGAGGTCACGAGGCCCGCGGCCGCGAGCGCGTAGCTCACTGAGCCCGAGCAGTCGTAGCCGTCGGCGTGGAACGACGCGTGTCCGCCGCCGTAGATGTAGGGCAGCGTCGCGATCGCGTTCCCCGCGGCGATGATCTGCGCCACCGCGGCCGGCGCGCCCAGTGGCGCCTGCACCATCCCACCGGTGTCGACGGCGATCCCGCCGACGTCGGCGTTGCCGGTACGGGCAGCGCGCGCTGCCTCGGCTGCCGCCTTGGCCTCGAGCGAGCTCAGATGTGCATTGAGGGCGTGCAGCTTGGCGCTGTCGTTGCTACGAGCGCCGAGCTCGGAGATCTGCTCGTGCAACAGGGCTGCCTGCAGCGCGGCGACCTGGTTGCGCTGTGTGATCACCTGGTTGGCCAGGATCCGATCGCGCTGCTCGAGCTTGGCCAGCAGCCCGGCCTGCCGCGCCACCGCGTTGCGGGCCGCGCGTGTGCTCGAGACGATCTGCGCGTCTTGCACGCCGATGCGGTGAAGGAAGCTGACCTGCTCGAGCAGGTTGCTGAAGCCGTGCGACTCGAGGACCACGCTCATCAGGTTGGGCTGGCCGTTTTCGTAGGCGGCCACGAGGTTCGCAGCGAGCACGTGCGTCGCTCGCTCGAGCCAGTTCTCGAGGTCGACGAGGTGGTTGCGCGCCTTGAGCAGCGAGCTCTGAACCTCCCTCAGCCGGTCCTCGCGGGTGGTGAGCTGTTCTTCTAGCCCGTTCAGACGCTGATCGGCGCTCGCCAGCCCCTGCGTGGTGGAGTGGATCTGCGTCGAGTCGCGGGCGATCTGCGCGCTCAGCGCTGACGCGGCCGACTTGCCGGCGCTGATCTGGCTCTGGAGGTCACCCGCACTCGAGGCGGTCAGCCCGCTCCCGAGGAGCGCCACCGCGACGAGGAGGAACACGGCGACATTCGTAGCTCGGTGGCGGCGGTGGGCTGAGGTCATTCTGAAACTGGGCACAACGAAGCACGCGCCAGCGCTCACCACTTCGGGTGCCGCCGCCGCGGTATCGCTCCCTGGATGGAAGCCGGCAGCACCCTAACAAGCCGTCTCGGGACGGGAGTACCAGATCCTGCGCTTGCAATGAATCTTGCGCCGCGGCCTCTTACACAGCTCCGACGTTCAACCGACGCTCGTCTTCCCCGGCGGCCCGACCATCTCGAGTGCAGCCCGCAAGTTCACATCGAAACGGAGACCCAAAGTGACCGCCATCATCGTCCTCAACGTCGTGTTCGCAGCCGCCGTCATCGTCGGCATCGTTGGAATGCTCGCCCGGAGCATCGGCACCCAGGGTGGGGCCTCAACCTCGCCTACCCCGTCATCCGCAGCACGGGCTTGACGACCGCACCCGCTTCCGCGTCGCGCGCGGCCCGCTCGATCTCGTCGAACGAGTAGTGGGTCATGATCCGCTCCACTGGGAAGCGGCCCTGGCGCCACAGCTCGATCAGTCGGGGTAGGAATACATCCGGGATGCTCTGACCCTCGACGATTCCCCGCAGGGTCCGTCCCATAGCGAGGATCTGGTTCATGTCGAGCGAGACTTCGGTCCCGAACGGAGGCGCGCCGATCAGCCCGCAGACGCCGCCGGGTCCCGTGCAGTAGACCGCCTGCTGGAGGACCGTTGGCGAGCCGGTGGCGTCGATGCTGAAGTCCGCGCCGACGCCGTCAGTCACCTCCCTGATCGCCTCGACCGGATCTCCGTCGCGGGCGTTGAAGACGTGGGTGGCGCCGAGCTCGCCGGCCAGCTCGAGCCGGGCCGGCCGTACGTCGACGCCCACGATCGTTGTGCATCCCGCGATCTGCGCCGCCATGATCGCCGACAGGCCGACCGTGCCTGTCCCGAAGATCGCGATGCTCGAGCCGGCCTCGGGCCGGAAGGCCCTGAGCACGGCGCCGGCGCCGGTCTGGATGCCGCAGCCAAAGGGCGCAACGATGTCGAGTGGCACGTCGGGCGCGAGCTTCACGACGCTCCGCTCGGGGGCCACCGCGTAGGTGGCGAAGGACGACTGCCCGAAGAAGTGAGAGTGGATCGCCCGACCGTCGTCTCTCAGCGCGGTCGAGCCGTCGGGCCGCGCCGCGCCGAAGTTGCGGGCGAAGAAGTCGTGGCACGTCCAGGGTTCGCCGGCATGGCACTTAGCGCACGAGCCGCACGAGCCGTAGCTCAGCGCGACGTGGTCGCCGGGCTTCACCTTCGACACGGCAGCACCAACCGCCTCGACGACCCCCGCTCCCTCGTGTCCGAGCACCGCCGGCAACGGCACCGGGTACCACTGGTCGCGAATGATCAGATCGGTGTGGCAGATGCCACATGCGACCACCTTGACGAGCACCTCGTCGGCGCGCAGCTCATCCACCTCGAGCCGCTTGATCGTGAACGGCGCGCCCTTGGATTCGGTGACGGCGGCGTCTATGAGCACGCGCGCAGCCTAACCGGAGGAAGGCGCGCACGTTTCTGGGCGCTTCCACCGTTGCTAGCGATAGACAGCAATGAAGTGCGATCACTCTGGCACCTACAGCGGGGCGTCGCGGTATTCCCGCGAAGCAGGCGAACTACGCCTGGTGCTGTTGTGCGACCAGTGTGGGGCAGAGCGCCAGGAGCTCGGACGGCTGGAGTACCGACCGGAGGTCATTCTCCTTCCTGTGGTCGGGCCCGCGGCTGACGAACCGGCGCTGCGCGAAGCCGCGTAACGCCCCCCTCAGGTCGGACACCAGGACGCCATCAGATCCTCGGATGCGAGGATCTGGTCTTCGATGCTGCGCGAAGCGGACACAGCGAGCATCCGGCACGCCTGCGAGTCGACGCTCCGGCGCAACTGGCGCGAGGGCGTCCGGACGGCCGACGGCGTGCCGTTCGCCTACACCTGCCCGAGCGGGGGCCACTACCCCTGGCAGTGGTACTGGGACTCGTGCTTCACCGCAATCACCTGGCGGCACTTCGACCCGGCCAGGTCACGCCGTGAGCTCGAGTCGCTCCTGGCGGCGCAGCGCGAGGACGGCTTCATCGGCCACACGATCTTCTGGAACACGCCGCTGACCGGCCGGCGCCGCTTCACGTACAACGTGACTTCGCCGAACGCGCCGATGACGGCGAGCATCCAGCCTCCACTGCTCGCTTGGGCGTGGCAGATCGCCGTCGGCGACCCGGCGAGCGTGCCGGCGATCGTGCGCCACTACGACTGGCTGGCCGCTAATCGCGATCTCGACGGCGACGGCCTGCTGTGGATCGTCCAACCCGATGAGTCGGGGCTCGATGCTTCGCCTCAGTTCGACGCGCTATGGGGGTGGCGCGCGCACGACCGGGCCGGGTTTGTCTTCCTCGTGCGCCGCAACCGGCGGCTCGGCTTTGACCTGCGGCGCGTGGTCGGGGCCGGCGGTCCGGTGTGCTGCGAGGTGGCGACGAATGTCCTGTACTCGTTGTCGCTGATGGCGCTCGGACGGCCGTCGCTGACCGAGACGATGATCGAGCGCATGTACAACCGAACGACCGGTCTGTTCGAGCCGCTCACCCGCCCGAAGACCCGGCGCCCCCCGGCCCTCACCTGGGCGGCGCTGTCGCCGCTGGCCCTGCCAGACCTGCCCGAGGCGATCGGCCGGCGCCTGGTCGAGGAGCATCTGCTCGATGAGCGGCGCTTCTGGCTGCCCGTCCCGCTGCCGTCCGTGCCCCCGACCGAGCCGGCCTTCTCCACTCGCGACGACGGGTTCCTGTGGATCAGGCGCTACTGGCGCGGACCGACCTGGGTCAACGCGGCGTGGCTCGTATGGCTTGGGCTGAGGCGCCTGGGCTACATCGAGCAGGCCGACGTACTCGCCGGACGGGTCGCGGGCGCGGTTCTCGCCAGCGGCCTGCGCGAGTACTACCACCCCTACACCGGCGCTGGCATGGGCGCGGTCGACTTCGCCTGGTCCTCGCTGGTGATGGAGCTCGTGGTCGCCGACGCTTCCGCCGCGGCGGGGAGCTACCTGTCGGTGTGAATCCGTCGTTATTCCGGGCGGCCCGATTACAATCCGCCCGCCGCATACCAGGCGCGAATTGGGAGTCAGTCCATGTGGAACGGTCAGCGAGTGTCTGTGGTGCTGATGACCTATGCCGAGCGGGACTCGATCAGAACTGTGATCGACGGGTTCCTGGCGACCGGCCTGGTCGACGAGGTGCTCGTGGTGGACAACAACGCGGAGCCGGGAACAGAGGCGGAGGTTCGCAAGACCTCGGCGCGCGTGGTCAAGGAGCCCCGTCAGGGGTATGGGCATGCGACCCGCCGCGGACTGCTCGAGGCCACCGGCGAGCTGATCGTGCTCGCCGAGCCGGACGGCACGTTCGTCCCGGAGGACATCGTGAAGCTGCTCGTGTACAGCGCCGAATGCGACGCGGTGTTCGGCACCCGGACGACCTGGGAGCTCGTTTGGGAGGGCGCGAACATGGATTGGTTCTTGCGCTGGGGCAACTGGGCGGTCGCCAAGCTGATCGAGGTCCTCCTCAACACGAGTCATCTCAGCGACGTCGGTTGCACCTACAGGCTGTTGCGCAGAGATACCGCGAGGCGCGTCGCGAACAGCATGAAGGTCGGCGGCAGCCACGCCGGCGCTGAGGTCATGCTGCTCACGATCCGCTCCGGCGCCCGGTTCGTCGAGGTGCCGGTGAACTACCTTCCGCGCGTCGGACGGTCGTCGGTCACCGGCAACCGGCTGATGGCGATCTCGGTGGGACTGCGCATGATCGGCCTCGTGCTGCGCGCCGCGGGGTCGTCTCCCCGGCCGCCCAAGCGCCCGCCGGCGTTCGTCTCGGAGCGCTCAACGAACGGCGAGGTCACCCGTGAGCAGCTCACACTTTGACTCCATCGCCTCCGTCTACGACGGTTCGCTCCCGGCGCACGTCGTCGAGCACTACCTGCAAAAGCGGACGGCGTTCGTGCTCGCGCACTGCCCGCGCGGCGAGGGACTCGACGTCGGGTGCGGGACCGGGGTGCTCGCCGAGCGGCTGGCCGGCGCCGGATACCAGATGGTCGGAGTCGATCCCTCAGCTGGAATGCTCGAGATCCTCGAGGCAAGAACGCCGCTGGTCCGCCCGGTCCACGCGCCCGGATCCTCGCTGCCGTTCGATGACGACAGCTTCCAGCTCGTCATCACCGTCGCCGTCATGCACCACATCGCCGACCCCGACGACGTACGACAAACGCTCGCCGAGATGGTCAGGGTGGTCAAGCCCTCCGGTCGGGTGATCGTCTGGGACCACAACCCTCGCAACCCCTACTGGGGGCGGCTGATGGCACGCGTCCCCCAGGACACCGGTGAGGAGCGACTGATCGGCGAAGCGGAGATCGTCAGCGGCCTGCGCGGTGCTGGCGGACAGATCCTGCTCCGCACGCAGCTCGGGGCCGTTCCCGACTTCACCCCGCCCAGGGCGATCCGCCTCGCCGCCTCGCTCGAGCGCGCGTTCGAGGCTACCCCCGGGGTGAGGAGGTTGGGTGCGCACAACGTGATCGTCGCGACGAAGTGACCCGCCGCGATCAGCGCGCGCAATGACGACTCAGGCGGCAACCGAGTATCCCGTCCGGGGGATCCTCGCCACCGTTCG
>DATBYI010000168.1:0-5314 GCA_036513815.1 Solirubrobacteraceae bacterium | reverse complement strand
GACCGCGTCGAGCCCTACGTCTGGTCCGAGCCGCAGGAGTGCGGCCGCGATCGGCGTGTCACCGGCCACGATCATCCGCGGTGGAGGCAGGAACGGTTCCAGGAACACCTCGATCGCGCCGCCGGACAGGCACGGGTTCTGGACGGTGACCGAGCCCTCGTCGTGGGCGACCTCGTGGCCAACGTCAACCTGTCCCGCGTCGGCGTTGGCGCCGTTCTTCGCTGCGGCGGCCGTCTCGGCCGCGTCGGGCAGGATCCGCAGGAGCAGCGGCTCGCCCCGCTCGATCGCCTTCAGCGAGTACAGCCGGACGCTGTTCTGCGCGCACACGCCGCCGACGAACCCCTCGATCGATCCGTCCTCGTGCACCAGCGCGACGTTCCCGGGTTTCGAGCTCGTCGGGTGCTCGACCCGGACCACGGTGGCGGTGACGAACACCGCCCCCTTGGCGGTCAGCTCCTGCGCACGCGCGCTGAGGGGCCCGGTAATCACTGTGGCGGCTCCGCACGGCCCTGCATCGCCGCCCACACGCGGGCCGGAGTGCACGGCATGTCGACGTGGTCGACGCCGTACGTCTCGTGCAGCGCATCGATGATCGCGTTGACGATGGCCGGCGGGGAGCCCACGTTGGGCGACTCGCCGACGCCCTTGGCGCCGAGCGGGTGGTGAGGGCACGGCGTGACCGTCTCGCCCAGCTCGAAGTCCGGGCACTCGAGCGCGGTCGGAATCAGGTAGTCCATGAACGACCCGTTGAGGCAGTTGCCCTCGTCGTCGAAGGTGATCACCTCCATCAGGGCGATGCCGATCCCCTCGGCCAGGCCGCCGTGGATCTGCCCCTCGACGATCATCGGGTTGATCCGCACGCCGCAGTCGTCGACCGCGATGAACCGGCGGACCGTGACCGCGGCGGTGTCAGGGTCGACGTCGACGACGCAGATGTAGGCGCCGCACGGATAGGTCAGGTTGGGCGGGTCGTAGATCACCTGCGCGTCGAGGCCGCCCTCCATCCCCTCGGGCATGGGCTGGCCGCCGTAGGCGTAGGCGGCGATCTCCTCGATCAGCGCGCCCTTCTCGGGGTCACCCTTGACGTACCAGCGCCCCTTCTCCCAGGCGAGGTCCTCGGCTCGGGTCTCGAGCATCGTCGCCGCGATCAGCCGCGCGCGGTCGCGCACCTTGCGCGAGACGACCGCGACGGCCGCGCCGCTGACCGGGGTCGATCGCGAGCCGTATGTCCCCAGTCCGTACGGGGTCCGGTCGGTATCCCCGTGGCGAACCTGGACGTCCTCGGGCGGGATGCCGAGCTCCTCGGCGACGATCTGCGCGAACGTCGTCTCGTGACCCTGGCCTTGCGTCTGCGCGCTGATCGACACCACGGCCTTGCCCGACGGGTGCACCCGTAGGTCGGCGCCGTCGTTCATAGCGAGCCCCAGGATGTCCATGTGCTTGCGCGGGCCGGCGCCGACGCCCTCGGTGAAGAACGAGACGCCGATGCCCATCAGCTCGCCGCGCGCGCGCTTCTCGGCCTGCTCCTTGCGCAGCTCCTGATAGCCGGCGATCCGCATCGCCTCGCGCATCGTCTCGGCGTAGTTGCCCGAGTCGTACGTCCAGCCGGTCGTCGTCTCGTAGGGGAACTGCTCGGGGGCGATGAAGCTCCGCATCCGCAGGTCGATCGGATCGACGTTCATCTCGAGCGCGAGCGCTTCGACCATCCGCTCGACCAGGTAGACAGCCTCGGTGATCCGGAACGAGCACCGGTAGGCAACGCCGCCGGGTGCCTTGTTCGTGTAGACCGCCTTGACCTGGACGTGCGCCGCCTGCAGGTCATAGGAGCCGCACACGATGTGGAAGAAACCGGCCGGGAATTTGGTCGGCTGGGCGGTCGAGTCGAACGCGCCGTGGTCGGCGATCACATCAACGCGCAGGCCGGTGATCTTGCCGTCCTTCGAGCAAATATCGGCGTGCATGATGTAGTCGCGCGCGAACCCGGTGGACATCAGGTTCTCCGAGCGGTCCTCGATCCACTTGACGGGAACGCCCGCGACGATCGAGCCCGCGATCGCGCACACATAGCCGGGATACACCGGCACCTTGTTGCCGAACCCGCCGCCGATGTCGTTGCAGCGGATACGGATCATGTGCTCGGCCAGACCGGCCACATGGGCGTACACCGTGCGGTGCGCGTTCGGCGCTTGGTTGCCGTTGTAGATGTCGAGCTGACCGGTGTTCGGGTTGAAGTCGGCGATCATCCCGCACGTCTCGAGCGGTGCCGGGTGGCAGCGCGGATAGATGATGTCGCGCGTGACGATCGTGTCCGCCTCGGCGAACGCGCGATCGGTCGCCTCCGCGTCACCGGCCTCCCACAACGGGCTGGCCAGGTTGTCGCTCTGGCCATCCTTGTCGTCGCGGATCAGCGGCGCCTCGGGGTCGAGCGCCTTGCGCGCGTTGACGACCGCGGGCAGCGGCTCGTACTCGACATCGATGAGCGCCAGCGCGTCACGCGCCGTGTACTCGTCGACGGCGATCACGAAGGCAACCTCCTGCCCCTGGAAGCGGACCTTGTCGCCGGCGAGGACCGCTTGGGTGTCGTAGGAGATGGTCGGCATCCAGGCGAGTCCGAGCGTCTCGAGATCCTTCGCGGTGACGACCGCGGCGACGCCGGGATGGGCAAGCGCGCGGGAGGTGTCGATCGAGACGATCTTCGCGTGGGCGTACGGGCTTCGAAGCATCACGCCGTGCACCATCCCGGGCAGGCGGATGTCGTCGAGGTAGGTGCCCTTGCCGCGGATGAACCGCGCGTCCTCCTTGCGCCGCAGGCGACCGAACCCGATGGGTCGTTCGGTCGTGGTTTCCATCGTGGCCATACTCACGCCTCCTGTTTCATAGCGGCCTCGTGCTCGGCCGCCCAGCGCACCGCGCTGACGATGTTCTTGTAGCCGGTACAGCGACAGATCGCGCCCGAGATCGCCGTGCGGATCTCCGCCTCGGTCGGGTTTGGATTCGAGTCGAGCAGCGCGCGGGCCGTCATCAGCATGCCCGGCGTGCAGAAGCCGCAGTGCAGGCCGTGCTTCTCGTGGAAGCCCATCTGGATCGGGTCGAGCTGCCCGTCGCGCTCGAGCGATTCGACGGTGCGGATCTCGTGGCCGACGCACATCGCGGCGAGCGTCGTGCACGACTTGATCGGCTTGTCGTCCATCAGCACCACGCACGCGCCGCAGTTGGAGGTGTCGCACCCCCAGTGCGTCCCCGTCAACCCCACCGTGTCGCGGATGAAATGCACGAGCAGCGTGCGTGGCTCGACGTCGCGGGCCACCTCCTGCCCGTTGATCGTGATCTTCACTTCCATGTCGTTAGGCCTCCTGTTGCAGGGCGCGAGCGGTGGCGCGCCGCAGCGCGCGGACGGTCAGGACGCTCGCGAGGTGGCGCTTGTAATCGACCGGTCCGCGGCCGTCGGGGACGGGCATGCAGTCCTCCTCGGCGATCTCGCCCGCCTGCGCGAACAGCTCCTCCGAGGGCGGCTTGCCCTTGAGCGCCTCGACGGCGCGGGAGACGATGATCGTGCTTGGGCCGAGCGCGGCGAGGGCGATCCCGGCGTCGGCGATCGTGCCGCCCTCGACCCACACCGCTGCCGACACCGCCGCGATCGCGAAGTCCCCGGCGCGCCGCTCGACCTTCTCGTGCGCGCTGCCTGCTCCGGCGCGGAGCGGAATCCGGATCTCGGTCAGCATCTCGTCGGCGCCCACGGCGGTCATGAACGGTCCGAGGTAGAAGCCGTCCATGCCCGTGGTCCGTTCGCCGGACGGCCCTCGGATGACAACCTGCGCCTTCAAGGCGGCGCACACCGCGGACAGGTCCTCGGCGGCGTCGGCCTGGCAGAGCGATCCGCCGATCGTGCCGCGGTTGCGGACGACCGGGTCGGCAATCACCTCCTCGGCGTCGCGGAACACGGGCGCGCGCCGGGCGAGCAACTCGGACTCGAGTAGCTCGTAGTGCCGCGTGAGCGCCCCGATGCGGATCTCCGTGATCCGCTCCTCGATGTAGGAGAGCTCGCCGAGGTCGTTGATGTCGATCAGGTACTCGGGGTTCGCGAGGCGCAGCTTCATCATCGGCAGCAGGCTGTGCCCGCCGGCGATCAGCCGTGCTTCGGGCCCGTGCTCGGCGAGCGACGCGATCGCGCCTTCCACGGTGCTCGCACGCTCGTAGTCAAATGGCGCTGGGGTCTGCACCGGATCTCCTTTGCATCATCACTGTAGGTCGGCGGCGGCTGCGCCTCAGTCGTCACTCTTGAGACGGCGCAGGAACGCCAGCCCCGATTTGACCACGCCGCCCTCGGTCTCCTCGGGCTGGGACGTGGAGGCCGCGCCGACGGGCACCGGCATGCGCTTGCGCACGCCGGGGGAGTCGCTCGGCTCATACTGGACGGGCGAGTCGGTGCCGATGATCGGCGAACGCGGCATCGCGGCCGGTCTCGTTTGCCTGATCTCCGGATAGAGCCCTCGGGCCGCCGTGCTCCCGTACGACGGGTTGCGGAGCGCCGGGCCGTTCGGGCTGGCGGCCGCGATCGGGGCCTCACGTCCCAACCGGGCCAGCGTCAGCGTGCCCTTCGTGTACACCTCGCTGATCCGCGGAGCCTTGGTCTCCTTGCTCTCCGGGAAGTTCCGGAAGCCATCGCCGGCGGCGCCCGGGTACAGGCCTGCGACCAGCCCAACGGCATCCGAGAGGCCGGCTTTCTTGACGAGCAGGCCCTCGAGCAGGTCGACCCCGGCGTCGAGGTTCGTGTTAATCGAGGTGACGACTTCGTCGACCGGGGCGCTCTTCTCGATGATCCCGACCACGCCGGTGATCGCCTCATCGAGGCCCTTCGTGATTCGCTGCAGCGCGACGATCGTCGAGACGAGGTAGAAGACGAGCGCCAACACGATCAGCACCACCGCGATGATCATGACTACACCAGCTGCTGGCATTCTTGCCTCCTATCGGGCGTCGTCGAGGATCACGTCGAGTGAGCCGCCATAGTCGGCGGCGACCTCGATCGTCTTCTGTACCTGGTCCTGCGTGGTGAGCAGCAGCGCGGTCGCGTCGAGGTCCTTCGACCCCGCGGTCGCGGCGGCCGCGATCTGCTGGACGCTCGGGACGATGCAGTTCGCGGCGGTCAGGACTCCCCGCAGCAGGTAGACGACGACCGGAAGTACGACGAGCAGGAGCAGTGCGTCGCCGATCCATTCGAGGGTCATTGCGGCCTCCTCTCGGCCACGATCTTTGCCTTGCGGGCGATCCCCGGGAACGCCCCCAGGATGATGTCGAACTGACCGTTGATCGC
>DATBYI010000167.1:0-4467 GCA_036513815.1 Solirubrobacteraceae bacterium | reverse complement strand
CCTCGACGACGGTGAGGTCTCCCCGTACCTCGTCGAGGAGCTCCGGCCGGGGGATCAGCTCGAGCTGCGCGGGCCGATCGGCGGCTACTTCCTGTGGGAGGAGTCGCTGGGCGGGCCCGTCGGGTTGATCGGCGGCGGGTCCGGCATCGTGCCGCTGCGCGCGATCGTCCGCCACTGGATCGCGGTCGGGCACACCGTCCCGGTCAGCATGGTGTACTCGTCGCGGTCGTGGAGCGAGGTGATCTACCGCGACGAGTTGCTGGGCGACGCGGAGATGTACGACAAGTTCGAGCTCCGCTTCGCGCTGACCCGTGAGTGGCCCGGCGACTACACCGGGCACACCGGGCGAATTGACCGCCCTCTGCTCGAGATGGCGATCGGGGCTGTGGCGGAGATGCCGCTTGTCTACATCTGCGGGCCGAACGCGTTCGTCGAGGCGGCCGCGAGTTGGCTCGTCGAGATCGGACACGACCCCGGCCGGATCAGGACCGAGCGCTTCGGACCGACAGGCACGTAGCCGCCTCTACGCCACGGTCAACCAGAGCTGCACGACACGACCCCCGGCACGCACCGTCAGCGCGTATCGCCCGCGGGCGTGCGCGTGCCCTCGCAGGAGCGAGCTCAGCGAGTACTGGTTCGCGCCGCGTCGTCCCGACACCTTGACGCGGACCGACGGGCTGAGCGTGATCTGCACGCTCGTCCGGCCCGACAGCGTGAAGACGAGGACCCGGCTCCGACTGCCCCGCCGACCCAGGAGCGACACGCGCGTCAACCGGACTCCGGCCCGCTGCAGCGTCCCGGCCCTCCGCCCCCCGGGGCCGCTGGACGATGACCCGGGCGCATCGCTCGATCCGCTGCCGGCCGGGGATCCCGGAGATGAGCCTCCCGTTGGCTGCACCAGGGCCGACTGACTGCTGATCGCCTGGGTCGAGCCGGCCGCGTTGCGGGCCGTCACGGTGGCGTAGAGGCTCGCGCCGGTGTCGCCCGCGCCGGGGGTGTAGGCGGGGCTCGTTGCCCCCGGGACCGGAAGGCAGAGGCTCACCCAGCACCGCATCCATTGGTAGGTGTATGCGCTCGGCGCACGGCTCCAACCGCCGGTGCTGACGGTGAGTGGGCTCCCCGGGGTCCCGGCGCCGCTCACGACGGGGCGGCTGCGACTGCCGGGCGCGGCGTAAGGCTGGTCTCCGCCTGCCATGGCCACGGCGGTGGCGGCGTCGAGCTCGCCGCCGCTCACCGACTCGCCGGCGAGCTGCGGCTCCTGGTCGACGCTCGCCAGCAGATCGCTTTTCAGCTGCGCCGCCGACAGCGACGGGTTGCGGGCGAGCATCAACGCGAGCGTGGCCGACACCATCGGCGTCGCCATCGACGTCCCGTCGGCATAGGCGTACGCGGCGTAGCCGCCGCTCGAGAGCCAGGTCGAGAGGATGTCGACGCCGGGGGCGAACAGGTCGACGCTGGTCGGGCCGTAGTCCGAGAAGCTCGCCGGCTGGTCGTTCTGGTCGGTGGCGCCGACGCAGATGACGTTGGCCTCGGTCAGATCGCACGGATAAAAAGGCGTGCCCGGGTTGTCGTTGTCGGTCCCGTCGTTGCCCGCGGCGACGACGTAGAGGGTGTTCGGATGGGCGGCGATCGCCTGCTCGATGACCTGCGACGGAGCGGTGGCGCCGAGGCTGGCGTTCACGATCGGGACGTTGGCGTTGCCCGCGTAGTTGAAGGCCGCCGCCACGTTCGTGTCGGTCCCGCTGCCGCTCGCGTCGAGCACGCGCAGCGGCATGACCTTCGCGCCCGGCGCGACGCCGCTGACGCCGACGCCGTTGTTCTGGGCGGCGGCGATGATCCCGCTCACGTGCGTACCGTGGCCGTTTTGGTCCTGGGTGTCGGTGTCGCCGCCCACGAAGTCGTAGCCCGGGACGGTCTGGCCCTGGAGGTCCGGAGCGGTCGCGTCGAGGCCCGTGTCAACCACCGCGACGGTCACCCCCGCGCCGGTGGAGTGGGGCCACACGTAGCTCGCGCCGATGTCATCGCCGGCCGTTCCGCGCTCCCCGTTCACCGATTGGCCGGTGTTCTGCAGCGCCCACTGGAGCGAGTAGTAGGGGTCGTTGGGCGTGGAGGCGGCGTGGACGACGCCGTCGGGCTCGGCGTACTGGACCTGAGAGTCGCTCCCGAGCTTGGCCACCGCGGCCGCGAGTTGCCCGGCTGGCGCGCGGTCGAGTTCCGTGCCGGGAAGGGGCCCGGGCCCGGCGTAGGTCACACCGGCCTGCGCCCGGATCGCGGCCTGCGCAGACGCCGATACGCCGGTAGCGCGCTTCACGACGATCTCCCGCACGCCCTCGGCCTGCATCGACCGGACGTCCGCGGCCGACATCGCCGGTCCGTAGATGGACGCGTGGGCGGCGGGCGCGACGACTAGGGCGGCCGCGAGGGCCGCCCCGATGGCGCGCAGGGTCGTGGGTAGCGTAGGCACGGCTACGACCTACGTCGGCCGACTGTCCGCGCCGCTGCTGCTCTCGCCCGCTGGCTAGACGAGTGTCATCGATGGCAGACTCCGCGCGTGTCGTTCTCGCTCTCCCCGACGCGCGCCGCGACGGTCTCCACGCGGGCGATGGTCGCGACGAGCCAGCCGCTGGCGAGCCTCGCCGCTGTCGATCTCCTGCGCGCGGGCGCCAGCGCGGCCGACGCCGCGATCTGCGCCGCCGCGGTTCTGTGCGTGACCGAGCCCGACGCGACCGGCATCGGAGGCGACCTGTTCGCGATCGTGCGCGAGCCGTCCGGCGCGTTGCACGGCCTGGACGCCGCCGGCCCCGCGCCCGCGCTCGCCCCGCGCGAGCCGCCCGCTTCCTCGGGTCCGCGGTCGATCGACGTCCCGGGCGCCGTCGCCGGCTGGGGCGAGCTGTCCTCGCGGTTCGGTCGCACCGGGCTCGCGCGGTGCCTCGAGCCCGCGATCGAGCTCGCCGAGGGCGGCGTCGCGGCCGGCTTCAACACGTCCCGGAACTGGCGCGCGAGCCCGCGGGCGCCGGTGGCGTTCGGGCCGCCGCCCCGCTTTGGCGATTCCTACCGGCTGCCCGCGCTCGCGGCGACGCTGCGCGCGATCGCGACGAACGGCCCCGCGTTCCTCTACGACGGCCCGCCGGCTGAGGCGATCGCCGAGGCGAGCTGGCTGAACGCCGAGGACCTGGCCAGTTACCAGGCCCGCTGGGTCGAGCCTCTCACCGTCGCCTACCGCGGCCTCGAGGTGGCCGAGTTGCCGCCGCCGACGCAGGGTGTCGCCGTCCTCGAGGCGCTCGCCATCCTCGGAGACGGCGAGGCCGGCCTGGCCGATCAGGTTCGCGCCGTGGCCCTAGCGCTCGAGGACGCGCTCGCCCACGTCCGCGACGGCACCGACGTCGCCCACCTGCTGGGAGAGCAACACGTACGGGCCAGGCGCGGACAGCCACCCGCCGCGGTCACCGAGCCCGCCGGGGGAACCGTGTGCGCGTGCGTCGTTGACCGCGACGGTATGGCGGTATCGCTCCTGCAGAGCCTCTACGAGCCGTTCGGCTCGGGCGTCGTGGCCGGCGACACCGGCATCGTCCTGAACAACCGGGGTGCATGCTTCGACGTGCACGGAGAAGTCATCGGCGGCACGCGTCCCTACCACACGCTGATTCCGGGAATGCTGTCGCGCGACGGCGAGCTGGTCGGCCCCTTCGGCCTCATGGGCGGCTTCATCCAGGCCCAGTCCCACGTGCAGTTCCTCTGCTCGCTGATGGAGGGCGCGAGCGGCCCGGGGGATCCCCAGGCCGCGCTCGACCGCGGTCGCTTCCGCGTCGACGGTGGCACGCTCAGCCTCGAGCAGCCGCTGTGGGACCGCGCCGGCGAGCTCGCCGACCTCGGCTTCGAGATCCACCGGGAGACGGCCCGTTCACCGTTCGGTGGCGGCCAGGCGATCCTCCTCCGGAACGGCACGCTGTTCGGCGGCTCCGACGCCCGCAAGGACGGCTGCGCGCTCGGGATCTAATGGGGGGGTCGGCGGCGCCTGACGGCGGCGCCTTATTAGGCGTCGCGAGTCTGTCTGCAGCGTGCACAAGTCGACAGTCGCGCGGGATTTCTCCGGGCGTGTCGAGCTACGCATGTGTGGCATGCGTAACTCGTCACGGCTACGAGATTCGGGCCGACGTGTCGAGCTACGCATGGGAACCGCCGGGAGCAGCCCCCGGCGGTCCCGGCGGTCCCGGCGGTCCCGATACTGCTCGTGCGTGAGGGCCGCCGCGTAGATGTCCTGGCGGCCGCTGCGCCGGCGATCCAAGAGGCCCTCGTCGTCGAGTCGCCGCATGACGGTCATGTGCGTCGCGTACGCGCGAGGTGGCTCGGCCCTGGAATGGAATAGGCCTTGCTGGCGTCTAACTAAAGCGATGCCGTTCTCGCCAACCGCCCGCTGGAGTTGATCGTCATGAAGCGCAGCCGTTCTACCGTCACCTTGCCGTTCTC